>DWYN01000033.1 GCA_019118645.1 Candidatus Blautia excrementipullorum
ACCCGCGGTCTCGACCTTGGCAAGGTCGCGCGTTACCAACTACGCCACTATCGCATAAGAGCGGGTGATGGGAATCGAACCCACGTATCCAGCTTGGAAGGCTGGTGTTCTACCATTGAACTACACCCGCATATCGCTGTGTTGTTCGCTACAACGATATTGAGTATATAACACTTTCCTGTTTTTGTCAACAGATTTTTTGAAATTTTTTTATTTTTTTGAAAAGTTTATCAGAGGCAGCATTCCGGGATATATGACTGCCCGGAATCGCTGTCTCCGATACCCTTACCGCAGAAAGCCTTCTACAATTTTCTTTTCTGCCTCTTCCTCTGTAAGTCCAAGGGTACGAAGCTTTACAATCTGCTCTCCTGCAATTTTTCCGATCGCTGCCTCATGAATCAGGGATGCATCGATATCCCCTGCAAACAGCTCCGGAGCTGCATTTACCTTGCCCTCTCCGATAAGAATTGCATCACACTCAGAATGGCCGGTGCAGCGGCAGTTGCCGCGGATCTTGGAATGATATTCCTGATAAGAATGATCCTTTGCCACGGATCGGGAAATCAGGTCAACTCCGGAGTCCTCGCCCTTCATCTCCACCTCAAAATCAGTAGAGGCCTGTTCTTCACCGTCCGTCATAATCCTTTCATGGATGATCAGTTTCGCTCTTGCTCCCAGCACAGCTTTGGTGGAGCGTTTCGTAAGATCCACGCCGCCGAGCTGGATCGTATCCATCTCCATTACAGCGTCTTCTTTCAATTCCATATCTGTTACAGGGTTAATTTTCTTAAGTCCGATTCCTGTACCGGTGCCTACATGTTTCTCTTTATAAAGCACATGAGCGCCCTTTTCCAGGAAAAATCTGTGAATGCCATCATGCTCAGCCTCTCCCTCATTGTCCGTGTGGACTCCGCAGCCGGCGACAATTGTCACATCCGCTCCCTCTCCCACATAGAAATCATTATAAACCAGGTCGTTTACATTTCCTCTTGTTACGCAGGCCGGAATGTATACGGTCTCCTTCTGGGCTTTGGAACTGATATGGATTTCCAGACCGGATCCGTCCGCTTTGGATTCTATTTTTATATTCTCTGATGACTGTCTTCCCACACAGCCGCCGTCTTCACGAATATTATACGCGCCTTTAAAGGATCCCTTCCAGTCAGAAACCTGTTTTAAAAGCTCTTCTGTAATTTTATTCATCTGGCACAACTCCTTTCCTCTTCCCTGGGGCAGCGGGCCGCTTTTTCCTGAGCCAGCAGCCTTGGAAGAATTACCTGACGATCGCCTGCAATACGGATTTTTCCATTATCCACTACCACTATGCGGTCCGCAATTTCCAGAATGCGCTCCTGATGGGAAATCACCAGAAGAGCTTCCCCGTCTTTATTTTTCAGTCTCTGAAAAACATCGATCAGATTCGTAAAGCTCCAGAGATCGATTCCTGCCTCCGGTTCATCAAATACACGGAGCTTTACATTCTTTCTTGCCAGAACAGTGGCAATCTCAATTCTCTTCCCCTCGCCTCCGGAAAGGCTCGCATCTACAACACGGTCAATATACTCTTCCGCGCAGAGGCCGACCTCTCCAAGATACCGGCACACCTCGGCGCTGTCCAGAGTTTTTTCTGCTGAGGTCTCCAATAGATCCCGCACAGTAAGTCCCTTGAAGCGCACCGGCTGCTGGAAAGCATAACTGATGCCGTTCTTGGCCCGTTCGGTCATATCCCATTTGGTAATATCGGTTCCATCCAGCAGAATTTTTCCCTCTGTAGGGTTTACAAGCCCTGCAATCAGTTTCGCCAGAGAAGTTTTTCCTCCGCCGTTTGGTCCGGTGATGACAGTCATTTTGCCATTCGGTATTTCAAGGCTGATATCTCTTAATATTTCTTCACCGTCAGATGCTGTCCAGCTGACGTTCTCAAGTACAAGCATTCTGTTTCCTCCTTTTCTAGTGCAGTTCACAGATTTTCCGGAATATTGCTTCGTCTTTTCTGATATGCTGCGCTTATCATATGTATCCCGGACATTATAGTGTACACCCAACGGAATTAAAATGCAACTAAAAATGTCCATTTTTCATTCTCTTATTGCCATCTGTCCTCAGTTTTCCCAATCCCAGACATTTGTTTTGGAAACACTGCTCCTCGGCTTCTTAATCACCAGCTCCGGACTTTTGGCGCTGACCTTTGTATTTGCAGGAATAGATTCCGTGATAAAAGTATTTCCTCCGATAATCGTATTTTCTCCGATCACAGTCTCTCCGCCCAGGACAGAAGAATTTGAATAAATTGTCACATTGTCCCGAATAGTGGGATGACGCTTTACATTTGCAAGCTGCTGTCCCTGCCTGGTGGACAGCGCGCCCAGTGTCACACCCTGGTACAGCTTTACATTGTTTCCGATTTCTGTTGTCTCCCCGATTACCACTCCGGTGCCATGGTCAATGAAAAAATATTCTCCAATTTCCGCTCCCGGATTAATGTCAATTCCTGTTTTCCCGTGAGCATATTCTGTCATAATCCTTGGGATATAAGGTACTTTGTTCTGATAAAGAATATGTGCCAGACGGTACACATATATGGCAAACACCCCCGGATAAGAAGAAATAATTTCCTCCTTGCTTTTTGCAGCCGGATCTCCGTCAAAGCCCGCCTGCACATCCTTTAAAAGCTTCTGCTGCACTTCAGGGAGGCGCTCAATAAAATGCATGCAGATATTCTCTGACAGCTTTGCCGCCTCATTCTGTTCCATTTCCTGGTGCGCGTAGAGAAGCGCTATCTCCACCTGCTCCTTCAGCCGGTCGTAATACTCGTTCAGACAATATGTGCTGAACTGTTCGGGGAATATTCTGGCTGCTGTGTCTGCGCAAAAATACCCCGGAAATATGACCGATCTCAGATCTTTTACAAGATCGATAACTGCTGCACGGTTTGGAAGACTTCTGCCGTTTTTCGGCATAAACAGTTCCTCTTTTTTATAGTTTTCCGTCAATGCTTCCGCAGCCTTCAGGATCACTTCTTTTTTATTTTCCATAAACCCTCCTGTAAGCTTTGTCTTATTTCTGTATAAACACCACTATCGTTTTGTATCGGCGTTAGAAAGCAGAATCCGCATCCGCCAATTCTGCCTTTTTATATCATATTATAGGTTTCATTTTACGTCAATTGCCAAGAGTGAAAAAAAGAATTGACCTTTTCTCTCCAAACATATATAATAAAGTCTGTTGACACGGAGATGTACCCAAGTGGCTGAAGGGTCCGCACTCGAAATGCGGTAGGCCGGGCAACCGGCGCGAGGGTTCAAATCCCTCCATCTCCGCTTGACAAAGAATACCGTTACAGGTATAATATAAAAGTATTCCGTGTTCAGGAATAAATTATAAAGGGGATTGGTCAAATGGTATGATAGGGGTCTCCAAAACCTTTGGTGGGAGTTCGATTCTCTCATCCCCTGTTGCTGCACAGCCGGAAACGCCTGAGAGATCAGGTGTTTCCGGTTTTTCTGTATCCGTAGCTCATGATAAGTATCTATAAATATGTCAGATAAGGCCTCTGTTTTTACACCAGAAATATATTCCGTCATTGGCTGCGGTATCACATATTTCATCTGCCGCGTCCCGCAAAGCCTGAGATGCATTTCCCATGGCAATTCCTGTACCGACAGCCTGCAGCATATCTATATCATTATTCCCGTCGCCAAAAGCCGCCGCTTCATCTTTTGTAAATCCATAACGCTTCAGAATTTTTCCGACAGCTGTTCCTTTTCCTCCGTCAGATGGTATGATATCAGCCGCGCGGTCCCACCATGCTGTAAGCCTGGCCCGCTCAGCATTTTTCATAAGCAGAAAATGCTCACATCTGCGGCACCCTACCATTATTTGATATATTTCCTCATTTTCCGCAATGGCATCAAAATTTTCGGCAATTTGTACTTCAATGCCCGCGATACTGTAATAATCACTCAAATCCTGGTCTGTTCCGTTAGCGGCCAGCCTGTGCTTCATGGCAAGGGAAACGGGCCGTCCAATATCCGCAGCATTTCTTATTATAACAGAGACATCTTCTTTTTTTAGCGGATTGCTGAATATATCCTGATATTTGTCATAACAGTAGGAACCGTTATAGGTCAGAAAAGCGTCAAATTCCACGCCTGGAAAGTCCGGCACAAGCATCGGAGCCCTTCCGGTAGCAATGCAGATTTTGATTCCGTTTTCTTTCAGTTTTTTCAGCGCTTCCAGTGTTTTTTCCGAAATCTGTTTTTTTCCTATATCGATCAAAGTCCCGTCAATGTCAAAAAAAATCATTCTGATGTTCTTCATATTTTTTCCTCTTTCAGATATTTTGAACCTGCTCCTGAGGTTCCTGCGCCTAATCATCGGCTTCTTGCACTTATATTATAAATCATATATATTATAGATGCCACCAGATTATTTCTAAATCGTATTATACAGTACAGTTTATATTAAACTTCCAAAGGATAAAAGATTTATGAAGCAATATCTTACTCTCGAAGTTGAAAATTATGCCGGAACTGTGGAGCATTTTCTCCGCACTCACGCAGGGCTTACCCGTCGCCAGATCAGCCAGGCAAAGTTCCGCGAAAATGGAATATTGAAAAACGGTATACACTGCCGGGTTACCGAGCACATAGCCTCTGGAGATACCATCTCCGTCTGTCTGGCGGAAGATACTGAAAGCTCCTCTCATCTTGCTGCCCCGCCCGCCGGAATGCGTCCGTTGGAAATTCTTTATGAAGATTCCGATATTATCGCCGTAAATAAGCCTTCCGGGGTTCCGGTGCATCCATCCGGAATCCATTTTAATGATACACTTGCAAATCAGATTTTTTCTTATTCTTCCAGTAAAGGAGAAGCTCTCTGCTGCCGTTCTGTGGGGCGGCTCGACAAAGAAACCTCCGGTGTTGTTCTGTTTGCGAAAAACCGCGCAGCTGCCTCAATTCTTCAGAAGCAAAAAATTGACGGAACCTTCCGGAAACAGTATCTTGCTGCAGCATCCGGATGTCTGCCGGCCGATAAAGGCAAAGATCAGCATACAATCAAATTTCCCATTGCGGCCGATCCCTGTAATCCTTTAAAAATGATGGCGCTCAAATCCTCTTTTGAACCATTCTCTCTGCACACAACAAGGGAAAATATTTCTAAATATGCCATTACTCACTATCATACCCTTTACAGCACTCCTGACTGGTCGCTTGTGGTACTCTGGCTGGAAACGGGACGTACGCACCAGATTCGCGTACATATGGATGCTTTGGGGCATCCGCTTCTTGGAGATTCTTTATATGGACACAATTTAAAAGCGCCGAATTCTCCCCATTTTTCCAGGGCTGCGCTTCATGCCTGGAAAGCGGAGTTTCTCCAGCCATTTACGCGGCAAAGGATTTTCCTGCAAGCATCGCTTCCTGATGATTTTGCGGCTTTAAAATCCTTTGCGGATTTCGAATTCTGAACTAAGCTTTTTAAACATCTCTCTTTCCGGACATAAAAATCCGCCGGAAGAACTTGCTTCTGTTCCGGCGGATTTTTTCACATGGAGGCCGATATCACAACTACACGGTTGCGTCTGGCCAGTGCAATCGCAATATGGCACCCCTCCAGAGTGGCGCATATTTTATCTGCCATGGTGATGATCCATGCTTCTCTGTTTTTTGGAATCGGTCCCAGGGGAAACATATGTGAGAGAATCGCATTCCGTTCCTTTTCACTGACTGCAAACACCCTCTCACTGTTTTCTGCCGCAGCTTTGGGATGATAGAATGCCTGATGTTCTCCTGTAGGCGTTTTCTCGCGAAAATCGTAAGGACAAAAATCATGTAAGAGCCCCGCTCTTGCAGCCACTCTTGCATCGCATCCGAACTTTCTGGCCAGCTTCCATGATATATAAGAAACATTAATGCTGTGCATAAAACGTGTTGTCCACTGATGATGTTCGTAGAGGCTGAGCGACAAAAACTCCTTATTCTGGAGGATATCTCTCACCTCTGAAAGATACGCCTGTGAAACTTCATCCGATAACTGAATGTCCATCGGCAATCACTCCCTTCTCTATTTTATAATTCTATTATGTCAAATATGTCATAAAATGCAAGTGTTTTCACATAATTTTTATTATTTTTTCACAACTTTCTTATGGCTGCATAATAGCTAACTGCCAAAAGCACCGTCGCCCCTGTCCAGGCAGCAATCTCCGCATAAAAAATTCCATCTGTTCCCATTACAAGCGGGAGAAGCAGGGCCACGCCAATGCGGATAAAAAATTCCACCACTCCGCTGATCATGGGAATCAACGTATTTCCAAGTCCCTGAAGGGCAGACCGATAAACATAAAGAAAATACAATATGCAGAGACAGGCTGCCATAATGGAAAGATATTTCCAGGCTATCGACAGAACCTGCTGGGTTTCCGAAGGGTCTCCGGAGATGAACAGCATCAGAATATGCCTTCCAAAAATAAACATAATGCAGGAGATTACGGCAGAAGTAAGAAAAGCGAGCCCGGCGCTGACATGTACGCCTTTCCGTATTCTTTTAATCTCACCGGCTCCCAAATTCTGCCCAACATATGTAACAATGGCATATCCATAGGAAATCGCAGCCATCTCCAGAATTCCATACAGTTTATTTGTCGCAGTAAAGCCGGCTACAAAGAGGAAACCATATCCATTTACTACAAACTGTACCACAAGTCCTCCAACAGAAATGATCGCATCCTGAAAAAGAACAGGCGCTCCCAGCTTCAAAAGCTTTCCGTCAAGGCCTGGAACTTTTTGAAAATCTTCCCTGGATACCCGGACAACTTCTATTTTTCGGACTGCCAGAAAACAATAGAGTGCAGAAAATGCCTGGGCGATTACTGTAGCTATTGCAGCGCCGGCTACGCCCCATCGAAATTCCGCCACAAACAGCAGATCAAGCACTACGTTGATCGATGCCGCAATGATCATAGCAATCAGCGGAGTTCTGCTGTTTCCCAAAGCCCTCAGTACTGCAGCAAAGATATTATATGCGGCCACTACCGGAATTCCGCAGAACACAATCCTCAGATACAGAAGTGACATTCCGATAATATTATCCGGTGTATTCAAAAACAGCAGTATCCAGTGAGCAAATACCTGGCTTACAGTCAGTAGGATTACCGCCACAGCCGCTGTCAATATATAACTTCTGGCCACAGCTTTTTTCAGCAGATCCCATTTTTTTGCTCCGTAATGCTGGGAAATCAGTATAGAAAATCCCTGGGTCGCCCCTGTGGAAACGCCAAGTACCATCCACATAATCCATTCTACCGCTCCAAGAGCCGCCAATGCCTGCACTCCGGCAACCTGTCCCACAACAATCGTATCCACCATGGTATACAGCTGCTGGCAGATATTCCCCAGCATCAGCGGAACGGCAAATGTCAAAATAAGTTTTCCCGGCGCTCCTTTTGTCATATCGCGTATCTGTCCTGCCATAAAACTTCCCCTCTTAACTATACGTTCTGCAGAATTTCTATTTCCATCTATCTTTTCCTGACATTTTCTAATCCTGTGAAATGGCTTCTCCGAACAGGAGAATTTCCTCGATTTCTCTGTGTGGATTCCTGAGATCTGCCTGGAAAATATCAATATAATCCGGATCCTCTGTCCGTTCGCAAAATGCCGGAAAAATAAAGCCGCATTCCGGTTTTCCAGGTTCGTAATCTCCGCTTACAGGACAAATGGCACAGATAAGATATTCGTACACATCTTCTGAATCCCATAATTCTGCTTTGTCTGAGCCTTTCATAGGAATATCATAAGTACTGTAAAAGAAAAAAGCTGCATAGCTTTGTTTGGAACTATACTTCTCCCCTATCATCTCGTAAAGCACATCCAGAAGAGCATCATTTTTCAGCCCGCTTGATTTTATTCCCAAAAGCAGCTGGCGTATTCCGCCCGGTCTGCAGGCATCCTGAGGAAATCTGTATCGTTTCAGATTCTTATTTGTTTCCGCAAATGGAATCGTTTTTGCCAAAGCCAGGTTCTTCGCTTTCTGCGACTGCGGCAATTTGAGAAACGACGTATTAAAGGTTCCGTCCACAAATCCGTCTTGGTCCATATAACAGCCTGCAATCCTTGTCATAGCTGTGCGCGTCACTGTCATACGCCGTGTAAGTTCCAGCATCTCATCACGATTAATATTAGGCATAATATTTCCTTTCACACAATAGAATATTTTGTATAAAAAAAGCCAATGCAAAAACAGATTATTCTCTGCTTATGCATTGACTCACGCTGTACCTTCAAAACTGCACACATGCTGACATTCTCTGATGAATCTTTTTTGACCTTGCGTTGCCGTTTTCTTACAGCGGTCACCTCGTGACTCCGTCACTCAGTGCCATTTGCTTCGCAAATGCCCAGGCCTTAAGCTGTACAGCCCTCCGTGAGTAAACTCACTCCGTCCTGTCCATCTTCTTCCCTGGCCGCTTCCTCAGCTTTTTGGTCAAGCCCTCGACCGATTAGTAGCAGTCAGCTCCATACGTTACCGTACTTCCACCCCTGCCCTATCT
>DWYN01000034.1 GCA_019118645.1 Candidatus Blautia excrementipullorum
AGACAGGGCTTTTGGCTTATTCTCACGGAGAATATCTTGGATTGGGGAAAAAGCTGGGAACCTTCGGGTACAGTGTGCGGAAAAAAGCGCTGAATAAGAAAAAGAAATCACGGAAGTTGTCGATCGGCAGAAAGGCGGAGAAATAATGCTTGTGTTTGAGAATGATTATTCAGAAGGGGCCCATCAAAAAGTGTTAGAACGTCTTTTGGAGACGAATATGGAACAGCTTCCGGGATACGGTGCGGACCATTACTGTGAATCCGCCGGTGAGAAGATCCGGGAAGCCTGCGGCTGCCCGGAAGCGGAGGTATGCTTTCTCACGGGAGGAACGCAGACGAATCAGATTGTTATCGGCGCGGTTCTGAAGCCCTATGAGGGAGTGATCGCGGCTGAGACGGGACATGTCAGCACTCACGAAGCGGGAGCTATAGAATGCTCGGGTCATAAAGTGCTTGAGCTCCCGCAGGAGGAAGGAAAGATATCAGCAGATAACCTGTCAGATTTTCTGAACTCGTTTTATGAAGATGAAAATCATGAGCACATGGTTTTTCCGGGAATGGTCTATATTTCACATCCTACAGAATATGGTACATTGTATACAAAAGGCGAGCTGGCAGAGCTTTCAGCCGTGTGTGCTCAGTACGGGATCCCTCTTTACATGGACGGGGCACGGCTGGGGTATGGTCTTGCTGCGGAAGGGACAGACGTGACTTTAAAGGATGTGGCGGAATACTGTGACATATTCTATATCGGCGGCACCAAGGCCGGAGCTCTGTGTGGAGAAGCATTAGTGTTTACAAAGGAGAACATTCCTCCTCATTTTATGACGATGGTAAAACAGAGAGGAGCGCTTCTGGCAAAGGGGCGTCTGCTTGGGGTTCAGTTTGACGCGCTTTTTACGGACGATCTGTATTATAAGATCAGCAGGAATGCGATTGTGACAGCCGGCAGGCTGAAACAGATCCTAAAAGACAAAGGGTATAAATTTTATATTGATTCACCGACAAATCAGATCTTTGTGATACTGGACAACGGGAAATTGGAACAGTTAAAAAAAGAAGTGGTCTTCAGTTTCTGGGAGAAAAAGGACGAGGATCATACAGTGGTACGGTTTGCTACAAGCTGGGCGACCCGGATGGAAGATGTGGAAAAACTGGCTGCACTCTTATAGAGTGCAGTTGTTTTTTATATTCGGATATCATTTTGAATAGAAAACAGAATGCCGGGGGAAAATACGTAAGGCATACTGCGGATAAAAAGAATGGGAAAATGATAATGAATATCAATAAATAGCTTGAAACGCTCAGGAGATTTTGATAAGATACATATAGTTAGTGATAACTAACCATATGTGAATAAATCATGGAAGCTCCTTTTGCTCTGGAATACCTGAACCCAGGGCAGAGGAACCCCATGGAAATCAGAAGAAAGGACGTAGAAAGCTATGGATTATTTAGAGATTGAAAAAGTGATCGGACGGGAGATCATTGATTCCAGGGGAAATCCCACAGTGGAGGCGGAGGTGCATCTTGCCGACGGGACCGTGGCAAGAGGAGCCGCCCCCAGCGGCGCGTCGACCGGTGAATTCGAAGCGCTGGAATTAAGAGACGGAGATAAAAACAGATTCGGAGGCAAGGGAGTCTCCAAGGCTGTGGAAAATATCAATACTGTAATAAACACGGCGCTCCGGGGCATGGATGCAGGCGACATCTATGCGGTTGACAAGGCCATGATCCGGGCGGACGGCACAAAGGACAAGTCTAATCTTGGCGCAAATGCAATCCTTGCCGTATCTATCGCATGTGCCAGAGCGGCAGCGGCTTCCCTTGATATTCCTCTTTACCGCTTCCTTGGGGGCGTGAACGGGAACCGGCTTCCGGTCCCCATGATGAATATCTTAAACGGCGGCGCTCATGCGGCGAATACGGTGGATGTCCAGGAGTTCATGATCATGCCCGCAGGTGCGGAGAGCTTTACAGAAGGGCTGAGATGGTGTACAGAAGTATTCCATGCGCTGGCAGCGCTGTTGAAGTCAAAAGGGCTTGCAACGGCAGTTGGAGATGAGGGCGGCTTTGCTCCGGATCTTGGAAGTGATGAAGAAGCCATTGAATACATCCTTCAGGCAGTAAAAGACGCCGGATATGAACCGGGAAAAGATTTTGTCCTTGCAATGGACGCGGCTTCCAGCGAATGGAAGAGCGGCAAAAAGGGCGAGTATGTGCTCCCGAAATGCGGGAAGAAGTTTACATCCGCTGAGCTGGTAGAACACTGGAAGTCACTGGTGGAAAAATATCCGATCTACTCAATTGAAGACGGTCTGGATGAGGAAGACTGGGAAGGATGGCAGATCATGACAAAAGAGCTGGGGGATAAAGTACAGCTTGTCGGGGATGATCTGTTCGTAACAAATACCGAGCGCCTGAAAAAAGGCATTGACATGGGGTGCGGGAATTCGATTCTCATTAAGTTAAATCAGATCGGTTCCGTGTCAGAGACACTGGAAGCCATCAAGATGGCGCATAAGGCGGGCTATACGGCAGTGACCTCCCACCGTTCCGGCGAGACGGAGGATACAACTATCGCTGACCTGGCGGTAGCGCTTAACACCTGTCAGATAAAGACAGGCGCGCCCAGCAGGAGCGAGCGTGTGGCGAAGTATAACCAGCTCATCCGCATAGAGGAAGAACTGGGAGCAGGAGCTGTTTATCCGGGATTTGAAGCATTTAA
>DWYN01000035.1 GCA_019118645.1 Candidatus Blautia excrementipullorum
TCCAGTTCTTCGTGACAACCATCACCCTGTTCGGAGAGCCATCTGGATTTAAGCGTTTCAAAAGGATTCTCCATCTGCAGTAGATATGGTGCATATTCTGTAAAAGCTCCTTCCACACCCATTTCTTTCATTATAAACTTTGCTGCGGCAATCTCAGGCGCCATTTCGATCAATTCAGATGCAGGTTTATTTTTCAGCTTCTCTATATAAGCTTCATATTCTCCTCTCAGTCTGGCTATCGCCTTCAATTCCTTGTCATGGTCTTCCATACCCTTTACTTCTTTGTGTTCTTCTGACTCCTTCATATAATCAGTCATCATGTGGCAGACATCCTTATCCCAATTTGCAGTCAGTACCCGCTCAGTAAGCAGAATCTCTGCATCCAGCGGCACCGCATATTCTGGAACGCCCGGATCTGCTTTCACACCCCCGCCTGCAAGCAGCTCTTTTGCCTGCTCTGCTGTCAGATAAACAAAACCGCCAGGCGTCATCATATCAAAGCTGCAGCCAGGATATTTTCTAATAAAATCCCTTACATTCATACCGCACCTCCCTTAAAACATTCCGCCGAGGTTTTCGATAGCAACATAGCAGATGATAACGAGGTAGGTAAGCAAGAAGCACATCAGCATGGCAAAGGAAAAAACGCGAATCTTCGGAGGAATTTTCTGCGCTTCCGCCTTCAGCCGCTGCAGTTCGATCTGCTTGAAGTCATGGGCCAGCATCTGAAAATAAACCGCACTGTCATCCCCACGCAGCACGCCGATCAATCCTCGTACCACATCCGACAGCATAGGGGAATTGAGCCTTGCCTCAAAACGTGTTAAGGCCGCTTCATAATTCGACGACCTCATATCTGCCAACAAAATGTCCAGTTCTCCGGTCAAGGCCGGACCTGCATTGGTTTTAAACCGTTCCAGCATCCCGATCACATTGCGGCTGGCTTTCAGTTCCTGCTCAATGGTGGCAACCATCCTTGGCAGTTCTTTTTCGATTTCCTCCCGTTTAGCTTTCAGCTTCTCATCCGCTTTCTGAGTCTCCTGAAAATAAAGGAGTAAAGCCAGAATGACCACAACCGGCGACAAAAGGGGCAGTAAAAAGATACATGGAATGACGCCTAAGAGGACTGTTCCGGCTTTTACAATGGCATATGCCTGATAGACTTCAGGCGTCAGATTCATTCCGCTGGCCTTCAGCACATTTTCCATACGGCCCCGTCTGTATTCGTCCATTCGGATATACTTCGCCAGCCGTACCGCCACCGTCATCAATCCGGTTTCCAGCGTTTTGGCTGCCTTCCGCTCCTGTTTCACCGTCCCCAGCATAGCCCTGGCTGCACCGATGGTAGGAAGGTGTAAGACCGCAGCCGACAGAAAGAACATGCCCAGGGCCAGAAATACCCCGAATAAAAACAGCAATCCCATCATCCGACTCACCTCCTGTACTCAATGGGACGGGTTAATTTCACTACGAACCCTGCAGACACAAAGATCACTGCAGCAGTCACCGACAGAATGATCTGTCCCAGGGGCGTATGCATCAGCACATCGTACCAGTCTTTGTTTAACAGGTACATAAGCGGGATGTTGCCAATGACGAAGATCACCATGATCAGGAATTCTTTCCGCGGCTCTGTAAGCAGATATTCCAGTTCCGCATTGACATTCCTCATATCAGAGAGCTTTGCCACGATTGGCGTCAGGGTGGTTTTTAGGCTCCGGTCATTCTGACAGTCGCTTAAGGCGTCACACCACTCCCGGAACACCTCATTATCAATCCGTCCCCGCATAGCCCGGAGAGCTGCCTCTATATCCGGATTTACCAGCCGAACCTGCATCAGAAATTCCCGAAAAACCTTCGATACCGGCGGGTTTAAGTATGCGATATTTTCTTCCACCGCCGTCACAATATCCTCAGTTCGCAAATAGGCGGTCGTAATCACAGAAAGCGCCGTTTCCAGTTCCGCTGATACATCCCGTTTATAATGACTTGCGGTTAATTTCACATACCAGAACGGCAGAAAGAGGAAACCAACAGCCATAACCGGCGCCAGAAAATAATTTCCCAGCAGGATTGCAAGAGAACCACCCAGACAGAACAGCGCTAATGCCACAGCACAAACCATGGAAAACCGATTTCCACGCCCTGTCATCTCCAGGACAGATTGTGCCTCCAGGAGCTCTCTTCGGAAGATCCCTGTCTTTTTTCTTCCTGATGATTCTCTGATATCCTCTCGGATGCTTCTTTTTGGGTTAAGCAGAATCGCAAACAGGCTGTCCGTAAATTCCACAGGCCGAAGCCCTAAAATCAGGAATGCCCCTGCGATCATTCCCGCACAGGCCAGCAGCTGAATCGCCGTCATACTGCCTGCACCTCCTTTCCTTCTTCGGGCGCTACAAGGAGTTTTTTCAGCATTTCCTGCGGCATCCCATTTTCCATAAACCGGCGGGCAAGGCTGTCCGAAATGGCATTGACCTTTTTATGATTGCCTGTGATGATAAATTTTCCGTCTTCTACCCGATTTTCCGCGATTTGGTATTGGAACAGCGGACGAAACACCCTTGTGCCATCCGGCCGGATCTCACATTCCATGATTTCCATCAGCCGCCGTTCCTTGTTCTCCAGCTGCTTGCAAAATGCTACAATCGGGTACGCCTCCGTCACAAATCCCATCAGGGTTTCATCACTCATATCCACAGCGCGCTTACACAAGGATACCATCCTGCGATAGGTGGCATCGCAGCTCATCGAATGGATGGTGGTCGCCACAGCCACACCGGTACGGGCTGCCTCCTGGGCCGCGTTTGCTTCCGGTCCGCGCATCTCGCCAACCACAATGATGTCTGGGTTAAATCGGAGTGCCATATCCAGAAGCGTGATCTGGTCCACCCGCTGACGTTCATTTTCGCTGTCGCGGGTAAGGGTATGGATGACTGAGTTTATTACTTTTCCGTCCTTTCTCCGCACCAGCGCCAGCTCTCTGGAGCCATTCTCAATACTGTAGATACGCTTGCTGTCCGGGATCGTAGTCAAAAGCCACCCCAGCAGAGTGGTCTTGCCAGAACTGGTCGCTCCCGCCACACATACGGAAATCCCATAACGGATACATTCGGAAAGGAAATCCAGCATTTCTCCTGTAGCGGTACCACCCTGGATGAAATCCTCCTTTTTCATATTCTGGGGATTGACGATTCGGATAGACGCTGCCACCCCTACATCCTCATCCACGATAGGCGATTTTAAAACAGCAACACGAATATTCTTGCTCAAATGTCCAAGAACACAGGGGCTGGCATCATCTAACACCATACCGGAAACATGAAGCATACGCCGGACCACGTTGATCGCATGTTCCGGGCTGTCAAAGTGCTCGTCCAGCTTTTTGGTTACTCCGCCGGAAAACTGTACCTCCACATCGTCCCAGGCATTCACGTCGATTTCCTCAATTCCATCCCCATAGATATATTTGGTCAGAAAGCCGAACTCTGCCATTTCGGAATAGATGGCACTGAGCAGTTCCTCTGTAGTCATACCTTTAAGGGTAATCCGGTGATCCTGAATATACTTCCCTGCAAAGCGATGGATCTGGGCTTTGGCTTCTTCACTGCCTGCCGCCGTTACAAGGCTGCTGTATTCTCTGGACAGGTATTCCTGCACTTCACGAAGGACTTCTGAAAACTCTCGCTCCTTCTCATCAGCGGAAAAGAACAGCTCCTGAGTGCGCAAGGCCGAGACTGACCGTTTAGGCGGAATATATTCGCCAAATTCCTCCTGCGGCATTTCCAGTTCCTGCTTTTCTTTCTGCTTATCCCCGTTTCCAGCCATATCAGCCACATTTTCTGGCTGAACCTCCTTTACAACTTCCTCCCTGTTCAAAGCATCCGAGTAAGACTGATCTGGACCATGTTCAAAAGCCTGTCCGGATGCCTGTTCCACATAGGTATTTCCTTCCTGAACACTTTTATTGGAATCCACATAAAATGCGGCTTTGCTCCGTTTTTCACCTAACATCCGAACACCTCCCTTGTGATAGCCTCGATAGATTTTCGGAATCCCCGGCTGTCCTTCAGGCTTAGTTCCTTAAACAAGTTTCCTTCAAGGACCTGTGAAGCCACTTCCTCGGAATGAGGGATCTGAAACGCCACACTTCCCAGCACCTGTTCTATATGACCGCTGGCTTCATTGGGACGCACATTGCTGGCTACTTTATATTGCTTATCCGCATCCCATTTACTCTCCCTGAGAAGCGGGAGCTGGCTGGACAGATAGCTGATTGATTTCAGATCACAGTTCACCAGCCGAAGCACCGCATCTGCTTCCAGAAGCGCAACTGCTGATAGAATATCATTTGCAATCCCGCTCCCGCAGTCGATTACAATATATGGCGCAATCTCCCGCAGACAGGAAAGCAGTTCTTCCGCCTGGGTGCGCTCATAGGGAGGATAGGTGTATTCATTCTCCCCTTTCCGCATCCCCAAAATTGTCAGATGGCGGATGCGTTTATGGGTGATGCAGTTATGCCGCACCAGGGATTCTGACACGTGGGCTGCCGCCAGGATGCTCCCCAGAGAATGTTCTTCCTCCAGGTCACTCGGTGGACAGATACAAGGGAGCATCGGCGTGTTCATATCACAGAGGAGCAACGCCACATCCCGTTTCTGTTCTGCAAGGCGCGCCGCCAGCTTAACCGCAACTGTAGTCTTGCCGGAGCCGGGGCTTCCCCAGACTGCCAGCATCTGATTTTCGTTTTCCGGTTCATATCCCGTATCTTCTTCTCCAGAGCAGCGATTGAATATACTGTTTTTCAAAAAATTCACTGCCTTATTCCTCCATGCTGTCTTCAACCGCCATCTCTGTCTGTTCTTCCTCCGCAGCTTCTTCGCCCGATGCTTCCTCACTGCTCATTTCTTCTTCTGGTGCATAGAGTTCAGCCAACACCGCCTCCTGGGCTGCCACGAATTCTACAGCATTTTCCTGTGTTCCGCGGTAAACCAAAGAGAGATGTATGTCTCCCTCTGCTTCAAGTTGGGCCAGCACCAAAGACTGCTCTGGAGTTGCCAGCAGTGTCACTGTATCCGGAAGTTCCCGGTCCTCACCTTCCTCTGTCTGTTCCCCGGTATTCGCATCTGAGCCGCTGTTTGCCGTTACCGCAATCACTTCCACATACTGAAGCTCTGGAGGGATTACGGTCATACCCTGCTTTTTATAATCCGGCGCAATCACAGAAACAATATCTCCACTTTGGAGTTTTCCGGAAAGGCCGTTTGCAAAGGATTTCACCGATACGGAAATCGCCTGTTTCTCGCCATTCAGGTTATAAAGATATGAATTCTCCGCAGCCGGTTCATCTGCGACTTTGGAAGTCAGGATATAATCCCCTGGCTGCAGCTCCGCAGACGCAAATTTTCCAATCACACTGTTTCGGTCTGTGATAACACTTTCCGGCAGGTTGTAGGCTCCTACTTCTACCGTCTCTACCATATCCGCTGTGATTTCTTCGTCCTTTTTAATTTCTTTCACAACACGGGCTATCTCTGTTTTTTCGCTGATCGCCCTGTTAAACAGCGGTGTGACTGCAAAACAGATAATCAGCGAAAACACAATACAGATAATTCCTATCACGGTTCTATTCCTCAAAAACTGCATCTTTTACTTTCTCCTTCCGAAAATGTTTTTATTACTGTCGGACGATGTAATGCCTGCGCCGGCGGTAAAAAGCGACACAGGCTATAACTGGCACTGCCATTCCAATAAAAAACAGAAATTTCTTTAACATATTTAATAAATCCATCCTTTCATCTTAAAATAATAAGCACAAATACATCCCGCTGACAGAAACGGGCCAAGAGGCAATGACTTCTTTTCCTTGTTCCCCTGAAATCTTTTTATAATACAGAATCCGCTCCCATACACAACAAATATTGTTAATCCCATAAGAGAAGCTGCCAGACCAGCCGGAAGTCCGAGAACCAGCCCCGTGCTTCCAGCCAGCTTGATGTCCCCTCCGCCGATTCTATCTGATTTTCTAAGCCCGATCATCAGATAAGGAAGCATGCATAAGAGGCCTAATATATTGCCCACAGAAAAATCAAGAAGCGTCAAAGCTGCTATCCCGGCCTGCAGCCTGTCCGGGATAATCCGATGTCGAATATCCCAGACAGAAACCATAAAAAGCAGACCAAAAAACAAAAAAGCCTGCACTGTTTGAAAAACAGTCCGAAGGACTGCTATATTTTCCACCAGGTACGCTGACGCATCAGCCGGCATAGTCGAACATTTCTTCTACACGCTCTACCAGCGTCGGGAGAACCGTGTCATTAAACAGGGCATACAGGCCCGCCAGAAGCAGAGCACCCAGCACAACTGCAATCAGGATCTTAATGGCGGTGTCCACATATCCTTCCCCGGATGTTTCCGCCAGCTTTGTTCTGGCTCTCCAAATCTTCTTAGTGGCAGACATGTGTATTTTCGTAAGTTGAATTATCATATTTTTCAAATCCATTTCCTCCATTTCTGATTAATGTTTCTTACACCATTTACGCTCCAGCTATCTGCTGGTCGTGTGCCTGGGGTGCTGTCTGCCCCGTTTCCGGAACTTCCTGTCCCTGACCGGGAACCGTCTGCACCATAGCAACCGCCTGATGGTATGCCTGGAGCACTTCCTCATTGATCTGCTGGCGGAATTCTGCGGTTACCGGATAGCAGATATCCTTATAGGTGTTTTCCGTTTTTCGGCTTGGCATGGCGACAAACAGGCCATTTTTACCGCCTTCTACGATCTTGATTCCCCGGACGCCAAAGCAGTCGTCGATGGTCATAGATACGTGTGCTCTGATCCCTCCCTGCGAGCCGGGCGGCTGCAAGGCTGTAATGCGGATATCCAGTTTTGGCATAATATTTGTTCCTCCTTCTTTTTCTGTGCTTTATCATACGATTTATCCTTTCGTTTTTATTGCATAAGCAGACAACCATAGTCATCTGCTTATGCTACATGGCTTGAGACGGGCGCATGGATAGCTGTTGAGAGGCAAATTCGACTTGACGGAATCCTACAGCATCTACATAATAGAATTCGCTCCCCTGTTCATCGTACAATTCCAGGACGTCGCTTATCGACAGAGAATGCCCGGTATACCCGGATGGCCAATCCATGTTAAATTTTTCAAAAAGATCCTCCAGATCATTTGTATCTACAGTACCATCAAAAACTTTCTCATAGTTTTCGATATCCGGTGGACCAAATTTCCGCATCAAAGTATCATACGGTACAAACTTCATCTGAACATCTACATCCGGCTTAAGCTGCCATACGCGGATCTTTTTCAATGCCTGCTGATTTTCTTCCATACTGCGGGCATTCATAAGCCTCTCATAGACGCCCTTTTCTATCCGAATCATGCGAATGTCTTTCTGTCTCTCCAGATACTCTGTCAACTCCCCCACCTGGAACATCGGATCAATCACAGCACATCCGTCACGAATCTGTCCGGCGCGGCTGCCATAATACACAATCACTCCGTTTTCAATGCGGATCTCTCTCATGTTCTTTTCTCCCTTCATGTCATAGCCATTTCTCCTCTCTGCCCATTCTCCTTTGCTGCTTTCTGCAGTATCTGCTCATCCGGAAAAACCAGCTTCCCTTCCACAATCTCAAGCACTGCAAAGTCGTCCCTGTCACAAATCAGAACACGATGCTGATAGTCTCTCTGCATTTCCACATAATCCCGTACCTCTTTTTCGGTACACAGCCAAGCTCCAGCCGCATACCGGCCATCCGGCAGGAAACTGTACCCGGAATATTCCGGTATATGATTTTGCAGGTCCAATGCTCCCGGCGGCCGGATCTGTGAGAGCTGCAGTCTGGCGTACTCTGGTAAGAGTTCTGATTTCAGAACCCCGGCTGCTTCATCACGGCGGCATTCGCAATGCCCTCCATCCCACAAGGATACAAGCTCGATACTTCCCCATGGGAGACGTCCATCCGCTCCTTCGCCTCCCAGGCAGAAGTAAAGCTGCCCATGCTGCGGTACGAGGGAAGCGTGATCATAAAGCACAACCACTTTATTTTTTATCTGAAAGCCAGATCCGGCGACCTCCAGGTCGCCAGGGCCAAACCAGCGCATTCCTTTCACTCCCCCTTCTGCTGAATTAAAGCACTCAATTCGCTTATCAGTTCCAGCCTGACATCATCCGGCATGGATTTGATTGCAGCACGGACATAGGCTTCCACTGTTTCCGGCGACTGGACACCCACCTCAATCACATCCACCTTCTGTACTGTCACATTTCCAGCTGACAGTCCCAGCCTGACAATATCTCCACGCTGTATTTTAGCCGCATCCCTGATATTCTGCGGGATCAGGACACGGCCTTTTTCATCTACCAGCTTGTAAACAGGTTTAATCTTCAAAACAGCCCCCTCCCCCCTGAAATTCAAAAAGCTGGAGCTGCCGCGGCTGCGACCGCTCCAGTTCTTTCGGATCATAATTCGTGACCAACACTTCTGGAAATTCACATCCCCCTTCATACCGCTGAGCCAGATTATTTAACCGCGAAACGGCTGTGATTTCATATCCTTTATAAAGCTCCCGGATAAACTCGCAGTCGTTATAGCTGACCATCCATTTCCCTTTGCAGCCCGTCAGTGTATCTCTAAGTCTTTGATGATCTTCTTTCCGAAATACCACTTCGTAGTGACCTTCTGTCTGGAAATACGGCGGATCACAATAGAAAAAGGCACTGTCCCGGTCGTATTGCCGGATCAGCGCCTCAAAATCTTTATTTTCCACTACTGTATCAGCGAGACGTCTCGACGCCTGCCAGATGGCATCAAAACATTTGCGGACATCGAAGGGCTGACAGCCAAAGGATGTACAGCCGCTCCCGTAACTGTAGCGAATAAGTTTGAAAAAAGCGGCGGCCCGCTTCACATCCGTCACTTCTGCGTTATCCAAAAGAAGCTCCTGGATCTCATGAAACTCCGGAGGCGGCAGATACCTCTCAGTCAACTCCAGTTCTTCTTCCAGAAAGCGCGTGTCAAACTCCCGCTTATCTAAAAAATTTCGGATTACGGTAAACTCATCTCTGCTGCAGATTGGAAGGAATCCAAGCTCCCGCAGGAATGCGCCTGTGCGGTTCTTTACACAGTAAAACAGGTTGGCCAGATTGGAATTGTAATCGTTATATACTTCCATGCATTTCTTATCCGGGGGCTTTCCAAAAAGCACCCAGCCGCCTCCTCCGAATACTTCAATATAACGGTCAAACTGAACCGGGAACATGGTGTAGATGATATTCCGCAGTGCCTTTTTCCCGCCAACCCATGAAATAAAACTATTAATTCTCTATCATCCCCTTTTTCGCATTTATGGGTACAGCGATATAGATTGTCTTTCTTTCGTATACTCCCGCTGAAATGGCTGCTTATTTCGCGTAATCAAACCATAAGCTGTGGAGATATATCCAACCTCTTTCATCTTCCGCTCTCCATAGCCTTGAAAGTCAAAAAGGGCAAATGCCGAATCTTCCGTATCAACCCCAGACTTTTTTAGAAGATACTCCGCATAAGAAGCCAATGAATGCAGTTCGGAATCAAAATCATAACAGTCCAGATTTGCTGCAATATCCAGTGCTAAATCCAGATCACTGCATAGCTCCAGTTCCATAGCCGCTCTATACTTCTCACGCATTCTGCTGTCCGAAAATGACTTTACCCTCTCTGCAAGCAGATTCAGCTTTTCAATATCTTCATCCCCTGCCAGCGGAAAAGTCAAAGCTGGTCCCCTGCTTTCAGTAATAACACAATCATCGAAAGATTCTGCTTTCAAACTCTCTAACGCCCTTCTCATTTCATCCTGCTCTGCAGGCAACGCAAGCCATACACTTGCTGCCTCTGGATGCAGACAATTGACCAGCTGCAGGGAAATGGTCCCTTGCAATTCTGTCGGCATTTCCGGAAGGTTTCTGCCATCAAAAACCTCCTGAAATTCTTCTGTGTTTCGCAGCACATATCCTTTGGGTGTATACGTTCCTCCGTCTTTTTCCCGGAGATAACGCCCTACTTTTTCCACATCCAACAGCTCTAATGTTTCATCTGGAAGACTGTCTATTAGCTCCAGTATTCCACCTTCAATGCAAATTTCTCCCAAATCAGCATCACACAAAACGCCAGGATAAAAGTCATAGCAATTCAGGTTATACGAAAGATTTATCAGAGATTTTTCTGTCATCCAAAGCGGCCAGCATTCTTCCCACATTTCTTCCCATAGCAATTCTACTGCCCCTTCATAGATTTCCAACTGTTGAGAGTTCATCTGGCTGATGCAATATGCCAGCACGTTTATTTCTTCCAGCGTACAATATTCACTCAACCTCTTTGCGAGGAATTCTGGCCAGTCCAAATATTCCAGATGATAAGAACCATACTCCGGTACTCTCGCCCTCTGCAGAGCATCCTCAATTTCTTCCTTTCCAACCGGCAGAGACAATTCCACTCCCCAGTACCCCTGCTTTTTTATTAAATCATCTGCGTACACAACTACTCTCATCTATTTGCAGCCTCCCCTCCTCTCTGATGCTTACCTCTTTATTTCCCTTCTTTCTGTTTCCAAAACAGTTTTTCCATACCGCCGAATGAGGAAGGCCGCAATTATCAGGCCGAACACTTCATCGTCAACCAGCTCAGGATCTGTAAGTTCTGAAAGGCTGAGGCTCTTTGTCCCACAATACAACCCTTTTGCTGTATGAAAAAGAATATAGCCCCTCAAATCCACTCCCCGAATAAAAATATCACGAAACCGTATCATATCTGTTTCAATGGCTGATACAGCTCTCTTATACAAGAACAAATCCGCAGACAAAAGATATACAGCTGCACACATAGCATCCAAATCCGCTGCTAAACCATGCCCTTTCCATATGCTGCAGAAGCGTTCCTTATGGCCAGGCAGAAAAAAGGATACCGGTGGCTTCGCTGTCAAGTGCTCCATCCGTGCTGTCAAAGATATTTCGCCTATCTCCAATGCGAATATTGCCGTCAGTTCAGAAAGAGGAACCATTTTCCCACAAGTCATTTCACCCTTCTTACTTTGTAATCGGCTGACAGCAATCCCGCTTTTTCTTACATGAAACCCCGGAACTTCCTGCATAAGCCTTTCCAGTTCTTCTTCCGGCGTACCTGTCATAAATTGTGCTGCCATATTTGAGACTCCTCCACGTATTCTTCATTTTTCTCCCGTTATCTCAGGATTTGCCTGGCGCCAAGTATCCAGATCTTCCAGACAGATCTGCCCTTCTATCTGCTGATCCTCCATCCACCAGTCAAATACATTCTGAGCATCTTTCCACGTCGTGAGAATCTGCTTTCCTTGTATCACTTCCAACATACGTGCGAACGCTCGCAGGTAAGCCTGCTTATAAGCCGGATAAAGTCGAAACTCTCTCCATCTTTGTTTGCCAGCCATAGGACATCCAATGCAGCCAACTCTGAAAAAGCCTCGCTCATACAGAGGATTCACCTTCAGATGTTCACTTTGAATAAACTCCCATACATCTCCATTTGTCCAGTCAATGATGGGATTACATATTCTTTTCCCTTTTAAAGTGCAGGATTCAAACAATGCTCTTTTCTCATCATTATCATTCATTAAGATGAGTTTCTTTTTGATGTCTGAAGTTAGATTCTCATAGACTCCTCTGGTGTTCATTCTCTTTGTGCTTTCCGACCACCTCACTCCTGTCGTAATAAACCTGTCTTTTAATGACTCCTCCTTTAATATCTGACAGCAATATCTCTGCACCCTAGTCGGCGGCATCTGCTTAAGAGGAATCAGGGACCACATCGTGATACGCTTTCCTTTGTATATCGGCTTATGAACCATGCAGGAAATTCCCTGTTCTTCCAATCTTCTAAACGTGTCACGCACATGATATACCGTTTCCGGAGCATCTGCTGTGGTCAGATTATGAACGACCTCATATGGGATTCCCGCACGTTTCGCAAGTTCCCGGCAGACCAGGCTGTCTTTTCCACCGCTGTCGGTTATTACCAAAGGTTTTCCATAAAGCCTCAGTGACATTTCTGACGCTGTACGAATTCTTTCAATTGCTTTTTGTTCTAAATCCAATCAAAATAGAGTCAGATATCTTTTCCCGGCCGGAACCCTGCCTCCTTTCCAAAGGATTTTGCGCAAAAAAATACAGGGATTATCCCTGCTTGTCCATTTTCCCTATTTTCTTTACTCTTATCAATTTTTCGACTGTCTTCCGGCTACATCCCTCCTAACTGCATTTCCCGTATCCGTTCCGGATCACCCCCTTTCAGCTCCTGCTCTGTTTTAAACTCTGTGTTCCAAATATCATAAGCCAAATCTACGTTGAGCAGGCCTTCTCTGGTCCGAATCTCTTTCTGATAAAAGCCTTCCCCAAATCCATCACTGCACTGTCCGCTCCACGCTTTTTTCACCTCCTGTAGTTCCCCTTCGGACAACTTCCCATGGCTTTTCACCTCCAGTACACCCCACAGCTTATGATCCCATTCTTCAATCTGAGGAATCATGCTGATCAACTTTCGTTTTAACAGGATGTTATCCATATAATCAGCCAGTCCACGTTCAGATAGAAAGTCGCTATACTTTTGCAGGGCCCTTTGAATCTCTTTTTGATATCTGGTCAGATACAAAGCATCGAATGGAACCGCAAAATCACTGTATTCTGTTTTCCCCTTATATCTATATTTTTTATAGCACTGTCCCTCTGCCAGGCTATACAAACGAAGCGTATGGATTTCCCCAGAAAGAGAGCGAATCGGATGTGTCTGGTTCCTGACTTTCCCCAAAGAAGTCGATATACTATCTTCATCTGTGTTTGTCATCTCATACTCATTCAGATGCTGTACAATCCATACAGCTTTTTCAGCTGTCGAAGGTACTTCGGCCTCCATTGCTGCCAGAAACACTTTTTCTCGTTCTGGGTTTTGAGCCAGAGCCGATTGTACTGCGGCTGCAAATGTATTTATTTCCTGGATGCCCAAACCGCAAGGAAGCCTTTTCTTTAAGCCGTCTATCCATGAAATCAAATGTCTGTAGCCAAATTCATCCAGATCCGTTACGTTCAAGAACCCTTCCATACACCTCATCTGCTTTTGAGAAGCCGGCAGATACAGGGCATAGGTTTCCCCTCTGTAATAATATCTCCGTTCAAAGATACAATCCTCTCCGTTTTCAACTTTCTGATTAAAGTCAGGAAACCTTTTTCCATCGTAAACAGCAGCCATAGCCTGTTCATTCCGAATCACATAATTTTGACCGGTAAAACACCCCATATGCGCATCGGCAAACCGACGCCCTATATCCGCCAAATCAACATTATCTCCCTGCCAGCTCATCCACAATGCAAACTCCGGATTCTCTGAAATATATTTTCCGAGTTCTTCATCATTTGTGATTCCAGGACAGACAGAAAACCTGTCCGCGTTATAAGACAGGTTAATCAGATACTTCAAATCTGCCCTTTTCGTGATCTGAACAGCTGCACAGAAAACCTCCAGTTCCTGGTCTGACATTCTTTCCATCCTTTGGGCCAGAAAATTCATTTCCTTTAAAAGATGCTTTGTAACCCTGGTCCACTGCAGTTCTTCTTTCATCCCCTTTAAAGGACTTTCCAAATCCGCAATTTTTGCTCTGCCTGCGGTTTTGCTCTTTATGATATCATATGCTTCCGAGAGAGTTTCTTCAGATAACGGAAAGAACAGGCTGCTTTCTTTTTTATCCTTATCCACTATCAGACATCGGAACATATCCCCTGTTTCACCTCCGTCCTATTCCATTTTGATCTGCCAGGCCTGCAGGTAATCCTGTTCCTTTATGACGTTCAATTTATGTGTTGCTCTGTCATACCGATACACCTCATCGGACAGCTTATCTTCTGGTCGTACAACGTCTTTATTGATTTCTTCCACCATTAACCGCAAGTCAAATACATCTACATCCTCCGTTTCTCTTAATATCAGAATTTCATGTGTTGATGAGGGAAGAATTAATAAACTGGAATCCAGCCTCTCTGCAATCCTTGCCATCAGTTCCTCATCAAACATATAAACGGCGCCACTGTTTACTTCTGTGTTGGTCAGCACATACAAAATCGCATCTGTTCCCGTATCTTCTATCGGCCTTGATTTTTTCTGAGATAATTCTTCCAAAGAATATTTTCCTTCCAACTGTCCCATCGTTTCTTCCATCGTAAAAAAAACAGGTGGAGTCATTTTGATCATATTGTTCCATGCATCTGCCCGAAGCTGTTCCTTACTGATGCCCCAATGATTCAGACACTGATTATTTACCATAATATCTCCCCCCTGACCGTCAAAGAGAGAAACTTTGCAGTGATAAGTAAGAGCCAGATCTTCTTGTATATCATGAGGGATAGTCCTCAGGCGCTGGGAATTCTGTTCCGCATTGCACACAGTCACATACAGATTGTTTTTAATCTTTTCATACTCCATGGGTATGGAAATATCCTGAATTTTCTTCTGTGCAGCATCATACAGCTCTGCAAGTTCCTGCCAGATGTCCTCCATTTCTCTGCCACGCTTGTATTCTTCATAAAACGGCTCAAGGTATAGAACTGGTACCGATTCCTTTTCTTTTCCGCTTCTCATGGAAAACCCCTGCAGCATAATACCATTGTTCTTTGTTACTGACTCTATCGCTACCGTTTTGTTCTGATAGCTTTCGGGCAGAAAATCCTTTATACGCTCCTCTGCCGCTTTCAAAAATGTTTCATATGTCATTATCAGAATCCCCTTTGATGTTTTTATTTTCTCACCAGAATGAATGGTGTTTAAAATCTGCTTACGTTCCTATGCTGCATCTCCCACTTTACATCCCTCCCATCTGCATCGGCATGCCCTGTGTGCAGGCACTTTTTAGTTGTTCTTCTGTAATAATGAAAAAGTGGTCACTGGAATTCCAAAAGCTGACGTATAATTCACCTTCGTCGAGCTTGATGGGACGCTGTTCAAAACCTTCTCCCCATCCGTCGCTTTCTTGCCCCCTCCATTCATTCATGACAGCCTTTAGCATGTTTGGGGAAAGCGGGCCATAACTCTTTACTTCCAGTACACCCCACAATTCACCCTGCCAGACCTCCACAGCTGGAACCATACTGGCAACCTTCCGGTTCAAAAGCTGATTCTGAAGATAAGCAGCTAATCCACGCTCCCCCTCTGAATCCAGCCATTCCTTAGCGATCTGTTCCATAATGGCATCCTCATACTCGCATAATTCATATGGCAATATTTCTTCTGGCTTATCCGAAAAATCTACCCATCCACTATCCCGGTACAATTTCGCTTTGAGAGGACTAAACAGGCGGACCTCCGATAACTCATCCGGTAAGGATTCCATAGGACAATCCTTACGCAGGATCAGTCCCCTGCTGGTCTGTACGGCTCCTTCTTTTTTCGTGTGATAATATCCGAAAGATTCATAATCCACAAATGGACTAATTTTCTCATCCACATGGATGTTCTCCCTTTCCAGCACATATGCAGCATAATCCTTTGGGGATTGAACACTATCCGGCAGGATTTCGTACTGCTCCAGGCGTTCTGCAATCTCCAAAGCAGCTCCCATATCATCCGGAATCTCTGCTTCCAAAGCAGCCAGAAGTTTTTCCATTTTTTCTTCTGATGAAATCATATCCTGAACCACCAAGGCATGAGCAAACGCATTGAGCTCCTTGAGCTCATACATCTGGGGGAGGTAATCCACCAAACATGGGTTTACACTGGACAAGATGATGGGCCGGCACTGTTCCAGTTGTTCCGCTCCTATAGATTTCCTTACCTGTTCCAGCTGTTCTTCTGTGGCAGGCAAAGTAAACTTTTCACTGCAACGGTTTCCAGAGCATTTAAATCTATAAGGTAGGAATAGCTTTAATTCAAATACTGCCTGCTGTTCTTTGTTTATCATTTACAACTCCTTTCTGCCTCTAATCGGTATGGCTACGGACACCAAAATACTCCCCATCGTAACTTTCTCCAATACATTAACAAGTACTCTTTTTAGCTTTATTCATAATCAGTACGCAAATATCTCCCTTACTCCAGTCATATGATAAATCCGTGTTTTTCTCGTTTCGAATCGTATGAAATTCCTTTTCCATTTTCCACCTCCAATTAACATCTACAACTAACTTCTAATCTACTGATGCCGATTCCGTTTAGGGAAAAAAGACCGGCTATGTTTTCGCTATTGCAAAGAACATAACCGGTCAGCCTCATGCCTAATCGTTGCATCCATATGAATAAAGGATATCTTTATTAAATCATAATCCAGTTTTTCTAAAAAAATCTACAAATAAGAATATACATTTTAACTTAAACACTACTTATAAATACCCCTCTCTTATAAAATATCCATTAATCTCCTACCAGATTACAGATAGTTACAGATATGATTTATTAGCATTTTCAAACATACCGTTTTATGATAACATAAAGATATATTGTTTATACGTGGAGGCGGTATTATGGAAAAAATATTGTTTTGTAACCTCGACTTATTAAAGAAAACTTTTGACGGAACAGAAAATCTGGTTCTGCAAGAAACTCGCAATCAATTTTTATACTATGCAAACGATCTGTGTTCCGACAAAGAAAATCATCTATATTTTATTAGTCGTGATCAGAAATTACTAGATTCCGCAAAAAACCATTTTGTAAAATTAAAGGGATTTTCAAATTTTAAATTTTGTTTACGCGATAAAGCTCGCGAATTTGTCATGCAACATCGGAAGCACAATAATCTGTTTGTATTTATCGGTGGTAAGGAAGCAGACTTCCACATGGCAGTAAACACTCAATCTTTATTTATTGTTCCGACTTGGATACCTGTAGAAGAGAAAGCCGGATTTTATGGAGTACATGTTGATACACCCGAACAACTTTTTAAATTCGTACGAACTCTAAATAACCAAGAAAACTGGTATGCAGAAGTCGAAATAGAGCCAAATGTAATTGCTCTTTCACTGATGGATGGCAGATATAAATTTGGATCCAAAACACAAAACGAACGTGATATGGTTGAACATTTTGAACAGTTATTAAAATTCGGTACTTGCCGAAATTATTATGATATTCTTTTGTATCATTTTCTTGCCGGAATGACGAACAGCAAACTGTTTGATGACATTGAACTATTTGGGATGATACCTTCCTCCGATTGCTCATTAAACAAAGATATTTTTAGTTTCATGTATCAAACAAGAATTATAAAAGGTAAACATGTTCCACGCAATTTACAAAATGGGGAAAATATACTTTTAAGAATATCTCCGAAGCAAAAGGCTCACTTATCATATTCAACAGACCAACGTGTTGCTATGGGAGCTAAAGAAGAATTTAAAACCATTTGTATTAATCCCGATTTCAAGAATAAAATTAATGCCTTAAAAAAGTCTGGAAAGTTTAATGTTTGTATTTTTGATGATTACATGACACATGGAAATTCTTTCAATGCCGTGAGAAATCTTTTACAACAACTGGGTGCAAACAAAATTATTTTTGTTTCTCTGGGTAATTTTGGAAAGCCCTTTCAAAAGAAGGATTATACAATAACAGGTGATGTTTACAATACTGGCTATACTTACACTCTAATAGGCTCCAGCATAAAATATTTTATTTATAATGATGCGGCTAAGGATGAAGTTTCTGAGCTATATGATATTTTCAATTCGTAAATATTTAGATAGGAAGTTTTAATTGTGGAAAGATATTATATTGCGCTATATGAGCTAGGTATAAAAAATGAATTAATCATAAAGGCAATAATTGATTATGGTCTTGATTTCGTAACCCATTTATTTGAGAAGAATACTGATATTTTTCTCACTGACATCGAATGGTTACCTTATAGAGATTTATTTGAAGATCGCCTTAAAATTTCTAAAGCACTAGAAGCAGCCGATCATATTTTACATGTCAATGGACAACATGAAATTAGCACAGCTTTATATTCAACAATCAACTATCCTCGCAATTTAATGAGAATGGTTAATCCACCCGCAATTATTTATTATAAAGGTGCCAATCCAAATGAAGGTTTTGAAAAGGCTATAGCTTCTATTGGGACAAGAAAACCCACACGCTTTGGTTTTAACGCTGTAAACTATCTAATTCCTCAATGGGTCAATGAGGGGTTTGCAATTATATCTGGCTTAGCCGCCGGAGTAGATCGTTTATCGCATATAGCTTGCCTTGCAGAAGATGGTAAAACCATTGCGGTTCTCGCTCATGGTCTTGACATGATTTATCCCGCATCCAATAGAAAATTGGCTGAAAAAATATTACTATGCAATGGTACTTTACTTTCAGAATATCCTGTCGGAATAAAACCTGATAAATTTAGATTTATTAATAGGAATCGCCTTATCGTTGGACTTTCCAAAGTAATAGTAGCAATGGAGTGTGAGGAAAAAAGTGGCTCTATGCATACCATTGAGTTTGCTCAGAAACAAAATTGTCCTATTTTCTGTCCAGATCCCGGAGAAAACATAAAGGGGGCTCAATCGGGATTAAAATATATTCTTGACAAAAAAATAGGAACCGCTATAAAAAATGGATTAGATTATCAAAATGTTATTATAGCCGCAGGCTATGAAATAGAACAACTTCCCATGAAAGCTAAATATATCAAGGAGCAATATTTAAGAGCATTAATATCTGGTATAGAAACAGATTCTATAATCAAGTCGGTATTCCAAGAAATGGATTTGAATTATAACCCTAATTATACTTGTCTTGCTGATTTATACAACTATTTGTTAAATTTTATTCATAATACAGGTTATCCGATTCAAAATATTATTAATTTATTTATCGAAAAAATCATTCCAACATGTGAATCTATTGAAAAAGAGAGCTAATGCTCTCTTTCATGAATATTATGTTGCGGCGGAGCCACCAGTCCGGGACGGCATGGTTCTTCCGCAAATATCCGTATATTTTAATTTATAAAAATGAGAAAGGACAGTATCTGCTGGCATTCTTATAACTTTTTGAAGTAAAACCTTAAAGATGTAAGATAGCCTTACCAGTTTGGAGGTTTATTTTATGGCATGGAAAAGGATACCCCATAAAAAGCAGCCATTTAAATCTTTTAGTTCTTTAATAAAAATAGGAAAAAATCCAATTAATTTTTCCTCTGAAATTCATTGAAAAATCGCCTTGTTCATTTAAAATATTTTCTGCTTCTT
>DWYN01000036.1 GCA_019118645.1 Candidatus Blautia excrementipullorum
TATGAAAACTTCTTTACCAGCCTGTTTCGTCCGTTGATAATCACACGAACCTGGCTGAAATACCCGCTTCTTCCGGATGTGGCAATCCGGATACGGTCTCTTTTGCCGTCTCCTGTCACATCATAGGCAGTATATGTCCGGTTCAGCCCCAGCCTCGTAAAACCTGCCGCTTTTACAGGCTTAACCTGAAACAGACATACTGCCGCCAGAATCAGAAGCATCCACTTCCATGCAGAAAAAATTTTCTTTTGTGCCATTTTCTCTTGTTCCATTTCCTTTCCTCCTTCTTTTTGCCGCTGTATTAAATTTGTCTGATAAATTTAATGGCATCCTGAATCCAGGATACATAAACCAGACGCACACCGCTGATCTCTTTTACCGATGAGCGGCATACCTCCGGTAAAATCACTGTGTCAAATCCCAGTTTTTTTGCCTCGGCAACTCTCTGGGCCGCCATGCTGACAGCGCGGACTTCACCGCTCAGTCCCACCTCGCCAAAAGCCATCACAGAGTCGGGAATGACAATGTCTTTGCAGCTGGAAACCACAGCCAGCGAAATTCCCAGGTCAATGGCGGGCTCCGTCATTTTCATTCCCCCTGCAATATTCACATAGGCATCGCAGGACGCAAGATGGATTCCCACCTTTTTTTCAAGAACAGCCATCAGAAGATTCACTCTGTTAAAATCAGTTCCCACTGCCGTTCTCCTGGGAATTCCAAAATTGCTCTGACAGACCAGAGCCTGAATCTCCACAAGAATCGGCCTTGTCCCTTCCATGGAACACGCAACAATGGATCCGGAAGTCCCTGTGGGCTTTCCGTTCAGCATAAACTCCGAGGGATTTTTCACCTCTTCCAGCCCTGTATTTCTCATTTCAAACACACCGATTTCGTTGGTAGATCCGAAACGGTTCTTTACGGCTCTCAGAATACGGTAGGACGCATGCCGGTCTCCCTCGAAATACAGTACCGTATCCACCATATGCTCAAGAACTCTGGGCCCGGCCACATTGCCCTCTTTCGTTACATGTCCCACGATGAAGATCGAAATTCCCTGTCCCTTCGCAATCTGCATCAGAACATTTGTGGATTCTCTCACCTGAGATACGCTTCCCGGAGCAGAATTAATTTCTTCATGAAACATGGTTTGTATAGAATCAATCACCACAATATCCGGTTTCTTTCGCTCGATCACCTCCCGGATAGTCTCCAGATTCGTCTCGCAGAGTATCTGCAGTTTATCGTTGAATTCCCCGATCCGGTCAGCCCTCAGCTTTATTTGCCGCATAGACTCTTCACCGGAAATATACAGAACGTTTTTCTCTTCCAGCGCAAGATTTCTGCACGCCTGCAAAAGAAGGGTGGATTTTCCGATTCCCGGATCACCACCCACCAGTACCAGGGAGCCGGGGACGATTCCGCCCCCAAGCACCCTGTCAAATTCTGCTATTTTCGTCAGTGTTCGCTCATCTCTGGATAAGCTGATATCCTTAAGTCTCATCGGCTCCGCAGCCCGCCTGTCCGCCTGCTGCTTCATGCTTCCGGATGAGGATTTCTTTACGGAAACCGTTTCCTCTACAAAAGTATTCCACGCTTTGCAGCCCGGACATTGGCCCATCCATTTGGATGATTCATAGCCGCATTCCTGGCAAAAATAGACAGTCTTTTTATTTTTCAGCATTTCACGATCTTCACTTCTACCGCTTCCGGTCCGCCAAGCTCTGCGCTGAAAGAAAGCTTGCCTCCCAGATTTGTCTTCATTGTGCCGGCCTCCGCGCCATTAATGGCAACGGTATACTCACAGTCCGCTTCCATCTCTACTGTAATCTGAGTGTCCTCAAATCCTTCTATACGGAAGCTCATGGAAGATCCGTCCTGCTGCAGATCATATACGGCTGTTCCGGGAACAGATTCATAGACAAACATTCCATTTCGTTCCAGCTTTGTGATCTCTCTGTAGGTCTTTACTTTATACATGTCTCCCTGATGCTGGTAATCGGATACTTTTGATTTCTGAGCCAATTCATAATTGCCGAAGCTGATGCCTCCGTTGTCCTCTGTACGAATCAGTTCTTTTACTACTGCCATGTTCTTATGTCCTCCCTAAGGCTTTTCTGTTGTTTGCTAATTATTATACCATTTACCCCTTTTTTTGAACAGTATCCTCTTTCAAATTTCCTATCTTTTTTCTCTTTTTCATGCTTCCTTTTTCTGTTCAGAAACAGGAATAAATTTCAGTTTTTTCTGATGAAGCTGCACCTTTACCGTGTCCCCTCTTTTTATCTTTCCTTCCAGGATTTCATTGGCCAGTACGTCCTCCAGTTTCGTCTGAATAGCCCGTCGCAGAGGTCTTGCTCCGTACTTGCTGTCAAATCCTGCCTCAGCCAGATAATCTTTTACAGAGTCCGTGACTTTCAGCCGGATATCCATCTGCTCCAGGCAACGGTTTTCCAGATTTTTCAGAAGGATACTTACGATTTTTCTGATGTGCTGTCTGTTTAAAGTATGGAATACCATAATCTCATCAATTCTGTTCAGGAATTCCGGTTTAAACAGCCGGCGCACCTCTTCCATCACATTGGACTTCATTCTTTCATAATCCTGCTTTTCGTCCTCTCCGGACAAAAATCCAAGCTTCTTCGGTTCGATAATCGCCTGGGCACCTGCATTGGAAGTCATAATGATAATCGTCTGTTTGAAATCCACCTTTCTTCCGTGGGCATCTGTAATATGGCCGTCGTCCAGAACCTGAAGAAGAATATTGAATACATCCGGATGGGCTTTTTCAATCTCGTCAAACAGGAGGACGCTGTAGGGATTCCGTCTCACTTTTTCACTGAGCTGTCCGCCCTCGTCATATCCCACATATCCGGGCGGGGAGCCAATCAGCTTTGATACGCTGTGTTTCTCCATATACTCTGACATATCCACACGGATCATGGCCTGCTCACTTCCGAATACTGCTTCTGCCAGAGCCTTAGAAAGCTCTGTCTTTCCTACGCCGGTTGGTCCGAGGAACAGGAAGGAGCCGATAGGACGGCTGGGGTCTTTCAGCCCGACCCTTCCTCTCTTCACTGCCTGCGCAACCGCTTTTACCGCCTCATCCTGTCCAATCACACGTTTATGCAGCTCTTTTTCCAGGTGGGCCAGACGCTTTGTCTCTCCTTCTGTCAGACGCTGAACCGGTATTTTCGTCCAGTCGGACACGATATCCGCCACAGAAGTTTCGGTAACTGTAAGAGGCTTTTTTTTATTTCTGCGCTCTTCCCGGATCCGGAATTTTTCCAGTTTTTCCTTTGCCTCATCCTGGCGTCTCTGTGCCTCCCTTGCCGCTTCCAGATCCGCATGCTTAATCGCTTCTTCCTTATCCGCAACGGCATTCCGGATTTCCTGTTCCAGCGGTTCTGTTCCTGTGGAAGCCCGGTATCCTCCCAGCTGCACCTTCGAGGCCGCTTCGTCAATAATATCAATCGCCTTATCCGGCAAAAAGCGGTCTGTAATATATCGCACCGACATCTTCACAGCCGCCTCCAGAGCGCTGTCCTCTATTACAACGCCATGATGCTTCTCGTAATACGGCCGCAGCCCCTTCAGGATCTCCAGGGCTTCTTCCTCTGTAGGCTCCTCCACAGTCACCGGCTGGAACCGCCTCTCCAGAGCAGCGTCCTTCTCAATATATTTCCGGTACTCTTCCAGAGTTGTCGCCCCGATCAGCTGGATTTCTCCTCTGGAAAGCGAAGGCTTCAGGATATTGGAAGCATCCAGAGCTCCCTCGGCCCCTCCTGCGCCAATGATCGTGTGGAGCTCGTCAATGAACAGAAGAACTCCCTTATTTTCTCTCACTTCATTGACTACATTGCGGATCCGCTCTTCAAATTCGCCCCTGTATTTGCTTCCTGCCACCATACCGGACAGATCCAGAACAACCACTCTCTTATTTTTAACCGTATCGGGAACCATTCCGGAAACAATTTTCTGCGCCAGTCCTTCTGCAATGGCAGTTTTTCCTACTCCCGGCTCTCCAACAAGGCAGGGATTGTTCTTGGTTCTTCTGCTGAGAATCTGAATCAGCCGGGCAATCTCTTTGTCTCTTCCCACAACCGGATCCAGTTTTCCCTCCGCCGCCATAGCCGTCAGGTCACGGCTGTACTGATCAAGAACAGGAGTTCCGGAACCCCCGCGGTTCTTCATGGATCTTGCCGCCTGCATTTCCTCTGCCGCCGCATCTCCCTCAATTCCCATCGCAGAGAGCAGCGCGGCATATAGTTTCTGAATATTGACTCCCATAGTATGAAGGAGCCTCGTGGCTACGGAATCTGTCTCCTTCAGCATGGCCAGAAGCAAATGTTCCGTACCGGCTTTGTCTTCTTTTTGGGCAGCAGCCTCTGTCATGGCCAGATCCAGAAGCCGCCGTGCTCTCGGGCTGTACTGCGGCGCCTGCTCCAGCACCAGTGTATCCGGCGGCGCAATTAATTTATTGATCAGATCCAGGAGCCGTTCCTCATCTACGCTGAATTCCTCCAGGATCCTGCCTGCGGTACCGTCCGACTCCTGTAAAAGTCCCATCAGAATATGTTCGGTGCCAATATAAGTATGTCTGCAGGACTGAGCTGTTTTTTTTGCCAGCAGCAGCGCATTTTCAGCCTGTCTGGTAAATTTTTTCTGCATCGTCTCCTCCTATTTGTCTATTCCATATTCGTCGAAAATCTCATCAATGAGCGCATGAACCTCTTCCCTGGAAACATTTTTACAGCACCCTCTGGCCATGGCGACCACAAGATGCTGCTTCATTTCTTCCAGCGCCTTCATTTTATCCACATCCACGGCAATCACCGCCCCTTTTCTGCGGTCGATGGTAACAAAACCCTCCTGCCGGAGAAGCGCATACGCCTTGTTTACTGTATGCATATTGATTCCAATGGTGTCCGCCAGCTGTCTGACAGACGGAAGCGCATCCCCCTCCCTGAGTCTTGATGTGGCAATTCCAAGGATGATCTGGTTCATCAGCTGGACATAAATGGCTTCGTTGCTGTTAAAATCTATTTCTATAACCATATTGCGTCCTCCTTGTCTTTTGTTACACATATACTAGCACAAATCCCATAATTTGAAAACAGTTATTTTTTTACAGAAATAAGAAAAGCAGCCCGCAGGCCGCTTTCCTGTCTGTTGCTTCTGTTTTCTTTATCCTATGATGCGTTTGATCTGCTCTCGGTTCAGAGGAAGGTTGAATCCCATTGGATTCACAACCACCGCCTCTGCCTGCTTCATCATAATTTCAGGAAGTTTTGTAAACGGAAGTCTTGCAACTCTCAGTTTCTTCCCTCTTCCAAATTTCTCAAATTCCATTACATCCGAAAAGACAGGCTGAAGAATTTTGCCGTTTTTGTCCTTCAGATATGGCAGACTTATCTTCTGAGGATCTTCCCCCGGAGGATTCAGCGCAATAAGAAAATCTGATTTTCTCAGATCTGCGATCAGTTCTTCTTCCTGGGCGCGGAGGTCTTTCCGTTTCTCCTTCTCCACCGGACGGCGAAGTTCCTGCATAAAATAGATGCCGGAAAGCTGAAGGGTCGGGTTCAGAAGAGGTCTCTTCTCAGGCGGCATCTGGGAAAGATCCGGCTCCCGGGCGACTTTCTCCAGCTCAACCTCCACCTGTTCACCGTCTTTATTCCAGATCAGAGAATTCACTCCGATGGAATAAAGGAGAGCGTAAAGTCTGGGAAAATTCTTCTTTTCATATTTCATCCCCATCAGAAGAATTTTTTCTTCCAGCTGCTTTTTTCCAAATTCTTTCAGAGACTCCTCATCTGAAAAAAACCATGCCTGATCATTAAAAGTCTCCGCTCCGCAGGTCACATACGGAAGTCTCGTTACCTGGGAGTACAGCACGTAAATGTCCTCCCGGGCGCGAATCTCCTTCACTGCTTCTTCTACACTTATTCCCATTTTTCTTCCTTTCTCACTGCCGGGGAAGCTGTTTTCACAGCCGCGTCCCGGAACTTTGCTGTTTTATTTTGTCAGGAATTCCACGATTCCGTCCAGGGCTTCCGTCTGCTCCTCTTTCAGAGAGGATTTCACCGTCACCGTATTCTCGTAAATATCCATATTCTTCATGGATGAGAGAATTTCCTTCATCTGTTTTCCTGCTGAAATTGCCCAGGTGCCGTTCTCCAGAACTGCAACTTTTCGGTTCTGGAAATTATGCGCCTTCAGCTCCAGAAGCAGGGTTTCCATTTTCGGGAAAATTCCCGCGTTATAGGTGGGGCAGGCAAATACGATTCTGTCGCAGCGGAAAGCCTCTGCAAGCAGATAAGAAGGATCTGTCTTGGAGACATCGTACATGGCAATGTTTTTCTCCCCTGCGTCTCCCATTTTTCCGGCAAGCACGTTCACCGCATTTTCTGTATTGCCGTAAATGGAAGCATAAAGAATCAGAACCGCGTGATCCTCCGGCGTATAAGTACTCCATTTCTGATATTTTTCAATAAACCATCCAAGATTTTCTCTCCATACCGGTCCGTGAAGAGGGCAGATCATCTGGATGTCCAGAGCGGAAGCTTTTTTCAGGGCTGCCTGGATCTGCGTGCCGTATTTTCCTACAATATTGGTAAGATATCTTCTGGCTTCTTCCAGCCATTCCGCTTCGAAATTCACTTCATCCGCGTAAATGTTTCCGTTCAGAGCGCCGAAGGTGCCGAAGGCATCTGCGCTGTACAGAATTTTTTCATAGGCATCGTAGGTTACCATGCACTCCGGCCAGTGAACCATGGGGATCATGGCAAAGGCAAGCGTATGTTTTCCGGTGCTCAGCGTATCCCCCTCTTTTACTGTCACAGCGCGGGAGTCAACGTCAAAGGAGAAAAACTGCTTCATCATGGTAAAGGTCTTTGCGTTTCCTACGATTTTTACTTCCGGATGGCGCAGAACCACCTCCGCCAGGGAAGCGCAGTGATCTGGCTCCATATGATTGACAATCACATAGTCCAGCTTTCTTCCTGCCAGAACATGCTCCAGATTCTCAATAAACTGGTCGCACACAGAGCGGTCCACTGTGTCAAGAAGAACCGTCTGCTCATCCAGGATCACATAGGAGTTATAGGAGACTCCCTTTGGAATGGGATAAATGTTCTCAAAAAGCTCCAGACGTCTGTCGCTGGCGCCTATCCAGTACATATCCTCTGTAATTTTCTTTACACAATACATTTTTTCTTCCTCCTTCAGGCCTCGTCGATGGCCTTTCCAATATCATGTCTCATATATTTATTGGCAAACTGAATCCATTCCGTCGCCTCATATGCATTTTTGCGGGCTTCCTTCAGGTCTTTTCCCTTTGCGGTAATTCCCACTACGCGGCCGCCGTTTGTAACAATCTGGCCGTCCTGGAATTTTGTTCCCGCGTGGAAGCAGTAATATCCGTCTTTTCCCTTAAAGTTCTCAAAGCCGTACATAGGAATTCCCTTATCGTATTTTACCGGATAGCCTTCGCTTGCCAGGACTACGCAGACAGCAGCGTTGTCCTCAAATTCCAGCTCCACCTGATCCAGCCGGCCTTCTATGCAGGCTTCCATTACTTCTACAATATCTGTCTTCATTCTCGGAAGCACCACCTGCGCCTCCGGATCGCCGAATCTGGCATTATATTCCAAAACCTTCGGCCCTTCCTCCGTAAGCATCAGGCCAAAGAAAATAATTCCCACAAAAGGACGTCCCTCTGCCGCCATAGCATCTACCGTAGGCTGATATATGTATTTCTGGCAGAATTCATCAATCTCTCCGGTATAAAAGGGGCTGGGAGAGAAGGTGCCCATTCCTCCTGTGTTCAGTCCCTGGTCGCCGTCCAGCGCACGCTTATGGTCCTGAGCGGATGTCATTGTGCGGATGGTCTTTCCGTCTACAAAGGAAAGTACAGATACCTCCCGCCCGGTCATAAATTCTTCAATGACCATGGTATTTCCGGCGCTGCCGAACTTCTTATCCTCCATGATCTCCTTAACGCCCTCTTCCGCTTCCTTCAGGCTTCCGCAGATCAGGACGCCTTTTCCCAGCGCAAGGCCGTCTGCCTTTAAGACAATCGGAAACTTTGCCTGCGTGCGCAGATATTCCAGCGCTTTTTCCGGATCGTCAAAATTTTCATAAGCTGCCGTGGGGATCTTGTATTTTTTCATCAGATCCTTTGAGAACGCTTTGGATCCCTCCAGAATAGCCGCATTTTTTCTCGGACCGAACACTTTCAGCCCACGAGATTCAAACACGTCCACTATGCCTCCTACCAACGGGTCATCCATTCCGATAACCGTCAGATCAACTGCCTTTTCCTCTGCAAAATCAGCCAGCTTCTCAAACTCCATAGCGCCGATGGGCACGCATTCCGCGTACTCGGAAATTCCCGCATTTCCGGGAGCACAGTAAATTTTGTCCACTTTCGGACTCTTCGCAACGCTCCAGGCAATCGCATGTTCTCTTCCGCCGCTTCCAACAATCAATACTTTCATAGTCTATCCTGCTCCTCTGTAGAAAACTCGTCTATTTGCTGATATGGACTTTTCCGTCCTGCACCTTCACTTTTCCGTTCGCGATCAGATGAATGGCTTCCGGAAGAATCTTCCACTCCGCCTCCTCCATCACACGGCGCTGGAGAATTTCAGGAGTATCTCCCTCCTGAACCTCCACCGCTTTCTGAAGGATAATCGGTCCGGTATCCGTGCCTGTATCCACAAAATGGACTGTCGCTCCTGTTACTTTTACTCCCCGGTTCAGCGCCCCTTCATGGACTTTCAGTCCATAGAATCCGGTGCCGCAGAAAGACGGGATCAAAGACGGATGGATATTTATGATGCGGTTCGGATACGCCTCCACAATCATCGGCGGAACCGCCACCAGATATCCGGCAAGAACCACCAGATCCACCTGACTGTTCTGAAGTTCAGCCAGCAGGGCCCTGTGGAAATCCTCTCTTGTCTCATATGCTTTCGGTGAGATGCATTTCGCCGGAATTCCATTCTTTTCCGCACGTTCCAGGGCATATGCCCCTGCGTTATTGCTGATCACAATGCCTACTTCTGCATTTGTGATTTTCTTTTCCTTTATGGCATCCAGAACCGCCTGCAGGTTTGTGCCGCCTCCTGATACCAGAACCCCCAGTTTCAGCATAAATCCACTCCCTTTTCTCCTGCTTCAATATGGCCGACCACATAGGGAGTGTCCCCGGCTTTGCGGACCGCCTCCATCGTCTTGTCCGCATCCTCAGGAGATACCGCCAGAACCATGCCAAGGCCCATGTTATAGGTATTATACATCATCTTTTCTTCAATACTGCCTTTTTCCGCCAGGAGCCTGAAAATTGCGGGCACATCATAACTGTTCTTTTCAATGACCGCCCGGGTTCCCTCTTTCAGCATACGGGGCACATTTTCATAAAATCCGCCGCCTGTAATGTGGCTGCACCCATGGATGCGCACGCCTGCCTCTTTCACTTCTTTCAGAGCCTTCACATAGATCCTGGTAGGCGCCAGAAGGGCTTCTCCCAGAGTCGTTCCCAGCTCTTCATAATAGGTGTCCAGAGACTCCTTCGTCATCTCAAACACCTTGCGCACAAGAGAAAAACCGTTGCTGTGCACGCCGGAAGATGCGATTCCGATCAGCACGTCGCCCGGAGTTACCGCTTCTCCTGTAATCAGATCCTTCTTGTCAATAATTCCTACCGCGAAGCCTGCAAGATCATACTCGTCCTCCTGCATCAGCCCCGGATGCTCCGCCGTCTCGCCGCCGATCAGCGCCGCTCCCGCCTGCACACAGCCTTCGGCCACGCCGCTTACGATCTCCGCGATTTTTTCCGGATAGTTTTTGCCGCAGGCAATATAATCCAGGAAAAACAGTGGTTCTCCGCCGGCGCATGCGATATCGTTAACGCACATTGCCACTGCGTCGATTCCTATGGTGTCATGCTTGTCCATTACCATTGCCAGCTTCACCTTTGTTCCGCATCCGTCTGTTCCTGACACAAGAGTGGGCTCTTCCATATTCTGAAACGCTTTCATGGAAAAAGCGCCTGAAAATCCGCCGATTCCGCCAAGCACCTCCGGTCTCATGGTTTTTGCGATATGCTGTTTCATCAATTCTACTGATTTATAGCCTGCTTCAATATCAACGCCAGCGTTCTTATAATCCATAATATCCTCCACTGTTTTTCTTCTTTATCTCTGTTATGCGTTCTCCGGAAATGCCGGATGACGCGTCTCTTCCGTATGTTATCTTATTTCAGTCTTTGTTCCCTGAATTTTAGTACTTCTGATATCCGACTTCCTGCAGTCTTGCGTCCTTTGCCTCTACCTGTTCTTTCAGCTCTCTGCTGTAATCCTTCAGTTTCGCAAGCAGCTCCGGATCTGAAGTAGCCAGAATCTTTGCCGCCAGAAGTCCCGCGTTTGCACCTCCGTTGATAGCAACGGTAGCCACCGGAATGCCGGACGGCATCTGTACGATAGAATAAAGAGAATCTCTTCCTCCCAGAGATGTGGTGTGCATCGGAATTCCGATTACCGGCATGGGGAAAATGGCCGCGCACATTCCCGGCAGATGAGCCGCCATTCCGGCGCCTGCGATAATTACCTTAAGCCCTCTCTCCTCGGCGCTTTTTGCATACTCAAAAAACACATCCGGCTCTCTGTGAGCGGAGATGATTTTCATTTCATATTCTACACCCAGTTTATCAAGAATTGCCGCTGCCTTGCTCATAACCGGCATATCTGAATCGCTTCCCATTACTATTCCAACTTTTTTCATTGGTAGGCCTCCTTTTCTTCGTTTCAGGTTGATTCTACTAAGATTCTATTTTTGTGTCAATAAATTTCCCTTATTTTCTTTTATTCTCCATCAAAGGGGCGGTTCAGCTCCTCTGTTCCCGGAAGTACAAAACGGCCGTTCTCTATAATCGGAGTACGCTCTCCTTCTTCATCAATCACAGAGATACTGCCAAGTTCTTCGTAAGGAATCGTGATGTCTGTGTGGCATCCATAATAGGCAAGGCTGATGTCCTCCTTGCGGAGAATGGATATTTCATTGTCCCTGGCTATGATCTCTCTCCCGTCCGGATTGTAGACCGGCGTATCCTCCGCCCAGCTGTAGCAGGTGTCGCCCACGGCAAAGTGAGGGCCCATTTTCTCTGCGATCAAAATCGGCAGCTTGTCGGCAATTCCGTACTTTTCTGCCGCAACATAGGCAGTGGTGTTCGTGCCGATGGCGAACTCTCCCATGGGAAGCTTGCTGTGATGATAAAGGATATTGTCTTCGATATAGGCTCTGTTTTCCTCTTCATTTTCAAAATTTGAGCAGGAATAATCAATGACCTGTCCACAGTCAAACACAAGTTTCAGATCCTGGAACTGCAGGCCGTTCAGATAAACCTTCTTCACATGGAGCACCCCTCCGGTTCCCGCCAGTTCCGGAGAAGTAAATACCTCGCCGACCGGAATATTCACATCCGCCACGCAGTTTTCAAAATTTGTCTGCCGCTTTACATCCTCAAGGGTGTGGAGATGAATGATAAGATCCGTCTCATTGCCGTCTTTTCCCTTGATTTCCACCCACTGGCAGGTATCCAGCGTCTCAATGATTGTCTGCTGTATCCGCTCGTAGAGATGGTAGTCCAGCGTATTGATTTTTACAATCTCCCGGAATATCTCAGGAAACCTGTCTCCAATTTCCGGCACCGGATAGGCGATAATTGTAAAGCTCCTCTCGTCTCCTCTGATATAGCGGTTTACAATCTGGCCGGACTCGTTGTCCAGTTCCACCTGAAGCTTCTGCTGGGCTTCCGAAAGCGTCCAGGCCTCCGGCTGCGCCGCAGGGGCGAAAGGTTCCTCGCCAAAAGTTTCAATACACGCCGGACCGCCGTGCACTTCCGCCAGATCCTTGTATTTTTCGTAGGACGTCTGCATGGACCGCAGCTTCCTCTTCACAAAATCGCTGTCCAGAAACAGAGCGCTGTCCTGTCTGTGGTCATAATCGTACTGAGGATTGGGAATTCCTCCTGTAAATCCCACCCGGGCGCTTCCTCTTTTATTTACCGCATGAGTGGCATGACGGTAAATCACCGGCTCCAGCCCCATTTCCCGGAACTGCTGAACAGCAGAGCGCACCATGCGCTCAAATCCCAGATTATAGCGGATATTTACGGTCTTCTTTTTTGAAATATCCTTCCTTCCGTTAATGAATCCTATCCGGTATCCTTCCGTGAAGGTGCGGGCCATACTGTCTATCTCATCCTGAGAGAGGGAATTCAGAAATTCCGCCACTCCTGTCTCATTTCCGGAAACATATTCCCCGTAACGGTACAGATACCTGGGATCTGTCAGATCAGAATCCATAACAATTCTCACTGCAAAATCAAGTTCCGGATCCACCGCCTCCGCAATCCTTCTCTCCATCATATCCTGGCAGTAGTCATTCACATAAGAACGGATAATTTCCCGAACAGCTTTCACCGGCGGCAGTTCCTCCTCGCTGAAGGCAGAATGTATTTCCAGAAAAAGCTCTGCCCCCACAAGATAGTCCCACCATTTTTTCTCATAGGCATAGGCTGCCGTTCCGCGAAGTTCCGCATAGAGAAAGGTAAATTCCCTTCCGTATTCTCCCAGAATCTTTTGCGCGTAAGCCGGATTCCCGTAAGAGGTTCCGTAATTTTCCGGAAACAGTTCCTCGTAAAGTTCCCTGTTTTCCGCCTCGTACTCAGTCAGGGAAAGATCCTCTTTTTCTCTCTCCAGAATCTCCCCTGTTTTTCTCAGAAAGCTTGCTGTTTTTCGAAAAAAATCAGCAAATGGCTCCCGCACTGCATCTTCCGTACAGATTTCCTGTATTCTCCCCTTGGCCAGAGAATACCGTTCCATCAGCCATTCGTCCAATTGATCATCTCCTTTTCATCTTTGCGCCGGGATTTTACCCGTCAATTACATGTCCCAGGCGGATATGTTTGTCCACCAGTTCTTTCATATATTCCCAGATTTCCCTGGAACCCTCTCCGGTATGCTCATTTCTTTTATAAATCTGGCTTTTCTTTACGCCGTGCTCCGCCCAGCTGCGCCCATCGGAAGCGTCGTTCAGAAGCAATGGCTGGCAGTTATCCAGCACATGGGCAAATTTTGCCTCCGCAGTTTCATATGCTTCAAATTCTTCCCACAATGTCCGGAACCAGCTGCCCTGGTCTTCCGGAAGAAGGCCGAAGATACGGTCCGCCGCCTTCGTCTCCCTCTCTCTTTTTGTGGCTGCTCCCGCTTCATCATAGGCGTAGGTGTCCCCGGCATCGATCTCGACCAGGTCATGAATCAGAACCATCGGCACTACTTTTGCCAGATCCACCTCCTCATTCGCATATTCTTTCAGAAGCACTGCCATCAGCGCCAGATGCCAGGAATGTTCCGCGTCGTCTTCCTTCCGGCTGGCGTCCGCCAGGTATGTCTGGCGGATAATTTTCTTTGCCTTGTCCACCTCTATAATAAATTCCATTTGTTTTTTCAGACGTTCCATTTTTCACACTCCCATCAAAAAAAAGCCCAGCCACCCTACCATAATCACTCCGTTCAAAATAGAACCTACCGTGCTGGTGCGGTGCATACGCTCTTCTTCAGAAAAACTCGAAAGTCCCATAATAAATCCGTAAACAGAAAGCATTGCGGCAAAAAGACAGATGCCCCCTACAATAAAACTGTATTCTCCATTCAGTCCATAGGAAGTGAGCACGGCAGCCACGAAAAGCAAAAGCGAGGCCGCTGCCAGTCCCACTGACAGCTTTCCTTTTCCTGCTTCTTTTCTTTTTACAAAAGAATATCTATATCTCTTTGCCATAATGCCTTCTCCTCAGATAGTCGCAGACGGCAAAGGCAAGATAGCCGGCCGCCGCCCCTAATGTATTCAAAATCATATCGTCCACATCAAAGCATCCCACTTTTGTAATGAGCTGTATCGTCTCCACGCACAGACTCAGACAGAAGCCTGACAGGACGATTAAAAATCCGTTTCGCCATCTCCGGCAGATCACGGGCAGAATAAAGCCGTATGGAATAAATCCAATTACATTGCCCAGAATATTGGTGAAAAGGGCAAAGAGACCAAGCTGGTCTCTGTACACCCAAAATCTCCTGATCTCTACAAAAGGAATAAAATTATACCGGTATTCACGCTCCGCCTCCGCTACCCGCCCATATGCTTCTGAAAAGAACAGAAAATAGAGCAGCAGAAGAACGTAAACCACAAAAAGAAAAATTCCTATCCGCCGGATTACGCGTTTTGTTTCATTTTTCAAAATTTTCCCCTATATCAGAATATCCGATTTTCTTTTCAACAGTCTCACTCCGCTGATGATCATAAGAACACCCGCAGCGACACCCGTTACCAGAGTGACGATTCCCATTACCAGGCTGCAGACTCCGGTTCCGGACATTGTTCTGTAAATTTTTTCGTTCACGGCTATTCCTCCTTATAACTGAATACCTTTCTGACACCTCTTTCACACTGCGGCGAAAGCAAAATGCCTGATTTTCTATTTTGCGCCGTACTGCCGATAATATTCATCAATGGCCGCCTTCAGTGCATCATCGATAATCACTTTTCCTTTGTATTCTCTGTTATATAAATATTCCACTACCTCTTTCATGTTGACAATGGCGTTGGTTTCGAAGCCGTACAGGTCCTTAATCTCTTCAAGGGCGCACTTTTCTCCCCCTTTTCCCACTTCCATACGGTCCAGAGAAACCATAAGCCCTACAATCTCAACATTGGCCGCTCCTCTTACCTTTGGAACAGTTTCCTCCATAGACTTTCCGGAGGTAGTCACGTCCTCGATCATCACCACACGGTCTCCGTCCATCAGCTTGCTTCCAAGAAAGCTTCCCTTGTCTGCGCCGTGATCTTTCTCTTCCTTTCTGTCTGAGCAGTAACGGATCTCTTTTCCATAGAGCTCACTGTAGGCGATGGCGGTTACCACACTGATAGGGATTCCCTTGTATGCCGGTCCGAAAAGCACGTCAAAATCGTCTCCGTATTTGTCATGAATCGCCTTCGCATAATATTCTCCCAGCCGTTTTAACTGAGAACCTGTCACATAAGCCCCTGCATTCATAAAAAAAGGAGATTTTCTGCCGCTTTTCAAAGTAAACTCTCCGAATTTCAGCACATTGCTGTCCACCATAAATTCAATAAATTCCTGCTTATACTGTTCCATATTTTAAACCTCCATATTTTCAGGCAGTCTGCCTGCCCCTGCTTATTTTACTGCGCCGATCAGCTCCTGTATATCCTCCACTCCCTGTTCCTTCATGAAGGCTTCAATTCCTTCCGCAACCTCCGCCGCAGCATAGGGATTATGGAAATTGGCGGTACCCACGGAAACAGCTGTCGCACCGGCCATAATAAACTCAAGAGCATCCTCTGCGGTGGCGATTCCGCCCATTCCGATGATCGGAAGCTTCACGGCATTTGCCACCTGATATACCATACGCACGGCAACAGGCCTTACCGCCGGTCCTGACATTCCTCCTGTCTTATTGGCCAGAGCAAAGGTTCTTCTTTTAATATCAATTTTCATCCCGGTCAGCGTATTGATCAGGGAAAGCACATCCGCTCCTCCCGCCTCTGCCGCCCGGGCCATTTCTGTGATGTCTGTTACATTCGGGCTTAATTTCATAATCACCGGCTGTTTTGCGTATTTTTTTACTTCCCTGGTGATTGCCTCCAGCGCTTTCGGATCCTGGCCAAAAGCAATGCCGCCCTCTTTTACGTTTGGACAGGAAACATTGATCTCCAGGAGATCCACCGGCTCCTCCCCAAGGCGTTCCACAACCTCACAGTAATCCTCTGTTGTCTTTCCGCAGACATTCACAATCACTTTTGTATCATATTTTTTCAGAAAGGGGAGATCTCTCCTGCAGAACACATCGATTCCCGGATTCTGGAGTCCGATGGCATTCAGCATCCCGCTTGGCGTCTCCGCAATTCTCGGAGTTGGATTTCCCGGCCAGGGTACATTGGCAACTCCCTTTGTCACTACAGCGCCGAGACGGTTCAGATCTACAAATTCACTGTATTCCATTCCCGAGCCAAAAGTCCCAGAGGCAGTCATAACCGGATTTTTCAGCTCTACTCCAGCAAGAACGACCCTTGTTTTTGTCATAATTCCACCTCCGTACTTAAAAATACCGGTCCGTCTTTACAGACGCGTTTATTGTGCACCTGAGAATGTTCGTCAATTTCCCTGGATTTGCAGACACAGGCAAGACAGGCCCCGATACCGCAGGCCATGCGCTCTTCCATAGAGATCCAGCAGGGAATCCCCTTCTCTTCCGCATAAGCTTTCACTGCGCGAAGCATAGGGGCAGGTCCGCAGGCAAAAATAACGTCTGCCTCAAGTCCGTTTTCCAGCACTGCGTCCATAACATTGCCCTTTGTTCCCGCGCTTCCGTCCTCTGTGGATACATACACAGCCGCATACTGCCGGAATTCTTCATCTAAATACAGTTCATCCCGGTAACCGAGAATTGCTGTTTTCTCTGCCTTTAATTCTTTTGCGGTTTCCAGCATAGGCGGAATCCCGATTCCTCCGCCTATAAGGAAAACACGTTTTCCCTCTGCCTCCTCAATGGGGAAGCCGTTTCCCAGAGGACCGAGGACTTCCAGGGAAACTCCCGGGTGAAGCTTTGAAAAGCTTTCCGTTCCTGTCCCCTTTCCTGTCACACGATAGACCAGCCGGATTCGTTTCTTTTCCCTGTCAATCTCGCAGATACTGATCGGACGGGGCAGCAGTCTGCTTCCGTCCCTTGTATAAAGAGAAAGGAACTGCCCCGGTCTGGAATTTTCCGCCATATGATCCGCCTGGAGCCACAGACTGTAAATGTCCGTGCCGATTTTCTCCTGGCTGACAATTTTTAAACTTTCCTTTGTTTTCTCACTCATCTGTTTCCTCCTGCGGCCGCGCCCCGGCAGCCATATATTATCTGCGTCCTTCCAGAGCGCCGCTGATGTCGGCGATCATATCCTCCACTGCTTTCCTGGAAGCGTCTGCATAGTTCTGCTCTCCGAAGGAAGCATATGCCTCCTGTTTGTAGGCAGCAATAATTCCTCTGGAAGAGTTTACAATTGCGCCCAGACCGTCTTCATTGAAGAAATGAACAAGGTCTGCGCCCTTTCCGCCCTGAGCGCCGTATCCCGGCACCAGAATAAAGGTCTTCGGCATAATTTTCCGCAGAACCTTTCCCATTTCCGGATAGGTAGCGCCCACAACAGCACCGATGTAGCTGTATTCACTGCCCATGTGCTCTTCGCCCCACTGAGCCACTTTTTCCCCGACCCATTCGTAAAGGGGACGGCCCTCGATGATACGGTCCTGGAATTCTCCGCTGGAAGGATTGGAAGTTTTTACAAGAATAAAAAGTCCCTTATTCTCTTCTTTGCACACTTCGATGAAGGGTTTCACCCCATCAGAGCCCAGATATGGATTTACTGTGGCGAAATCCTCGTCAAAGCCGGCCCACTTTTTGGATCCGACCTGGACTTTTCCCAGGTGTCCCACCGCGTAAGCCGCAGAGGTGGAACCGATATCTCCTCTTTTAATATCTCCGATCACCACAAGGTCTTTCTCTTTGCAGTAGTCGATGGTTTTCTTATATGCCTGAAGTCCCGGGATGCCAAACTGCTCGTACATGGCGATCTGGGGCTTTACTGCGGGAATCAGATCATAAACAGCGTCTACAATCCCTTTGTTGTACTGCCAGATTGCTTCTGCCGCACCTTCCAGGGTCTCCCCGTATTCCTGAAACGCCTTTTCCTGGATATGCGAGGGAATGTAGCTGAGCATCGGATCCAGTCCCACTACAATCGGTGCGTTTGTTTTGCGGATTTTTTCAATCAGTTTATTAATCATGATCATTTCCTCCTGGAACTTATTTATTTTCTTTTCTATCTGCCGGCACCCGGCAATTCAGAATCTATTCAAGAACATCATACACGAAATATATGATTTAATAAAGCATTTTTTTATATTATTCCCATCCGCCCTTCATTACTGTACTTTTTTAGTCCAAAATCTGCGCAAAAGCCTGATTTTTTTATAAACATGCAGATTGACCTTGACATTTCATAATATGGGATATATAATCAAATCACAATCCACTACATTATTAATATAAAATCACTAGTTTTTAGAGATTATATATTACATGATATAGTCTGTAAAATCTGGTGATTTTTTCGTCAGATAGACTTTTAACTTTTTATTTTTATGGAGGTAACATCATGAACAAGGGGACTGTAAAATGGTTTAACGCAGAAAAAGGTTATGGTTTCATCACAGGCGAAGATGGAGCTGATGTATTCGTTCATTTCTCTGCAATCAACGGGGAAGGATTTAAATCTTTGGACGAAGGACAGGCTGTGACCTATGACCTGACCGAGGGTGCTCGCGGAATGCAGGCTGCCAACGTTACGAAATTATAATTTATACAGGTTCAGCGATTCATTTTATCGCGCAAAAAATCCCCGGTTCCGCCGGGGATTTTTATTTTGCAGTCATTCCTGTGCTCCGAAGAATTTTCTCCCGATATCTGATCTTCTATTCTGCCGTATCTGCAGAAAGACCGGAAATGTAGTTGTCAAGTGCGCTTGTATCCATTACCGTCTGCTGTACATCTGAGGCATCTCTTTCTGTGACTTTATCATACACGGAATATCCGATCCATACAACCAGCGCCACACAGACAACAATTCCCACTACCTTTTCCAGTATATCGTAAAATTTTTCTTTTCTCTGTTCGTTTCTGCGGTTTGCTTTCAGCGCTTTATAATTGTCCACTTTTTTCTGACTCATAATGGAATCTCCTTTGTTCTAAGTAAGTGTTTTTATTATAGCACAGCGCCTGTGAAAAGTGAAGTATCTTTCCGAATTCACAAACAATTCATACAACCACAATTACTCCGCCGTCATTTGCATACATACTGCTGACCCCGGCAGTGTCAAGAACTACAATCTTTTTTACAGCCATTTTTTCTTCAAGGGCTCTCTTTAAGAGCATAGCCCGGTCATAACAGTTGCAGTGGGAAATGGCAAGCACTTTTTTTTCGCTGTCCCTTGTTTTTTCCACAATATACTGCACCATTTTTATAAGCGCTTTGTTAATTCCCCTGGCCTGGTCAAGCTGACAGATTGTTCCTTCCGGCGTTGATCCCATAACCGGTTTAATCTTCAGCGCGCTGGCCACAAACGCCTTCACCGTACTAAGACGGCCGTTTTTTCTGAGTGTCTCCAGATTGTCCAGCACGAAAAAAGTATTCTGTTCCGCTATATAAGCTTCCACTTTACTGACTACTTCCTCAAAGGTACAGCCGGCTTCCTCACACTCCTGTATCTTCAGTCCAATCAGAGTCTCTCCCACTGAAGCAGATCTGGAATTGAACACATAAATCTTTTTTTCCGGATATTCTTCCTGAATCAGACTTCTTCCAAGGACGGCGCTATTATAAGATCCGCTTAGCTCCGCAGACAGCGTAACCGCGTAAATCCGGTCTGCATCGCAGTCAAACGCTTTCATATATCGTTCCGGAGACGGGCAGGCCGATTTCGGACATTCCTCACATGCTGCAACTTTCTGTAGAAATTCTTTTTGCTTAAAGGTCTCATCATCTACGATGGTTTCTCCGCCTACATTCAGAGTTAATGGAACCGACTCAAAATGCCCGTCGTTTTTCCATTCTTCCAAAAGCTCTCCGCAGCTATCTATGATTATTTTATAACTCAATTATATCGTCCTCTTTTCTATAATATGTAGTATCAAATACCACATCTATATTATCATATCCCCTTCTGTTTGAAAAGACTTTTTATAAAAACTCTGTTCTTTTTTTCTATTCTGTTTTATAATGGACAAAGCAAAATCTATCAGGAGAATCAATTATGCTTGCATTGAAAATCAACGATGTCAAAACCTTTATGACCCAGCTGCTTATCGGGGACACTTTTGACGCTTTTCCCATGGCCGAAGCATCCGTTACTACCTTTAATACCTTCACAATCGACGGATGGGTCAATAAAGAATTTTATGATACGGACACACAGGATATCCTCACCCAAAATGCGGTAATTTATTCCCAGTGGAAAAAAATAAAACCTTTCTGCCGCAGTATCATTCGCGGAAAGCTGCTTCCATTACAGTTCCGAATTGTTTTTCAGCTTGCACCGCATCAGATTTCTGATATTCTCAAAACAGAAGACCCGGAACTGACAGCCAACACTTTCAGCAGCTTTTCTCTGAACATTCAATACAAAAACAAGACTCTTCTCTGTACCACAGGAGTTGCTCACAAGTCTTTCACCCTGGACAAAGGGCCTGAACAATACTGGGACGATGCTGTCCTTCTCTTTTTCAAAAGCCTGAATATTGATTATGAATACTTATAATCTATCCGCGCCTCTCTGCACCTGATCCTGCACTTCTCTTGTCTGAGAAAGATAATAAGCCAGCATGTCTACAAACTCGCTGTTTGTAGGTCTGTAGTTTAATGAATATCCGGCAATTTCATCCAGAGTTTTCTTATTGGCTGTCCAACAGACATTAATCACAGTCCGGATGTCGTGTTCTACATTCATTGGTGTCGATTTAAATTTCTTTGCCAGAAAAGGATAAATATCTTTTGTTATTTTAATTGGACGTTCCTGCGCTTCCATAGAAATTTTCACTGCCTCAGCCACAAAATAATATCCTTTGTATTTTGATGTAGCACCCAGCCTTCTGATTAAATGATATACTTCTCTCATTTCTTCTCCTCCGTTTATTCTATCTGGTTCACTATTATACGACAAAATATTGGTATTTTCGTTTTTCGTAAACAAATCGTCATTAGTCGAAAAAAATTGAAATATTACGATTTATTATTACAATTCCCACAACTCACAGAGTCAGAATAAAAATCAGAACTATAATTGTCAAGAACCAATCCGACCGCAGTAAAAAAAGCTCCCGGACATTTCGTTTCCGAATATGCCCGGGGGCTTTTTCAGGTTTTATTTTGTGAGGAGCATCAGAATCTCATTGCTTCTCTGTACAAATTTCGTCATCTCTTCCGGAGAAAGAGGTTTATGGCTGATCATTGCCAGATCATACAGCTGCTGGCAGATCACCTCTCCATGTTCTGATTCCGGATTCTTTGCAAGATACTGTACAAGTGGATGGTTCGCATTCAGCACCAGGGTTTCCTGTCCGCCGAACATTCCAGGATCCATTCCGTTCATATTATACATTTTTATCAT
>DWYN01000004.1 GCA_019118645.1 Candidatus Blautia excrementipullorum
ACGCTCTTGTGATGGTGCCGAACTGTGACAAAAATGTCCCGGGACTTTTGATGGCGGCAGCCAGAATCAATGTTCCCACTGTATTTGTCAGCGGAGGCCCCATGATGGCCGGACACATTCACGGACATAAGACAAGTCTTTCCAGTATGTTTGAAGCTGTGGGTTCCTATGCGGCGGGAAAAATCACAGAAGAGGAATTGACGGAATTTGAAAACAAAGCCTGCCCTACCTGCGGTTCCTGTTCCGGCATGTACACGGCGAACTCAATGAACTGCCTTACTGAGGCGCTGGGAATGGGACTGAAAGGAAACGGGACGATTCCTGCCGTTTATTCTGAACGTATCCGTCTGGCCAAGCATGCGGGCATGCAGGTTATGGAGATGTACCGGAAAAATATCCGCCCAAGAGACATTATGACAAAAGATGCGATCCTGAATGCTCTGACCGTAGATATGGCGCTTGGATGTTCCACCAACAGTATGCTCCATCTGCCGGCAATCGCTCATGAAATCGGAATGGATTTTGATATCAGCTTTGCAAATGAGATCAGTGAGAAAACCCCGAATCTCTGTCATCTGGCTCCTGCGGGCCCCACTTATATCGAAGATCTCAACGAAGCTGGCGGCGTCTATGCTGTTATGAACGAGCTGAACAAGAAGGGGCTGCTGCACACAGACTGCATGACAGTGACAGGCAAAACCGTAGGCGAAAACATTAAGGACTGCGTGAACCTGAATCCGGAGGTAATCCGCCCCATCGACAATCCATACAGCCAGACAGGCGGTCTTGCTGTTCTGAAAGGAAATCTTGCTCCTGACGGCGGTGTAGTAAAGCGCTCCGCAGTTGTGGAAGAAATGATGGTTCATGAAGGACCGGCCAGAGTTTTTGACTGCGAGGAAGACGCCATTGCGGCGATTAAGGGAGGAAAAATCGTCGAAGGCGATGTTGTGGTAATCCGCTATGAAGGGCCAAAGGGAGGGCCTGGAATGAGAGAGATGCTGAATCCTACTTCCGCCATTGCCGGAATGGGACTTGGCTCTTCTGTGGCGCTGATTACAGACGGACGCTTCAGCGGAGCGTCCAGGGGAGCGTCTATTGGCCATGTTTCGCCTGAGGCGGCAGTGGGAGGTCCGATCGCTCTGATTGAAGAGGGCGATATTATCAGTATAGATATTCCGAATCTGAAGCTGGAAGTTAAGGTTTCGGAGGAAGAAATGAAAGCCAGAAGAGAAAAATGGCAGCCCCGTCAGCCGAAGGTGACCACCGGCTATCTTGCAAGATATGCGGCAATGGTGACCTCAGGCAACAGAGGCGCTATTCTGGAAATACCAAAAGCAGAATAAGGAGGGAGCAGAATGCAGCTTACAGGTGCAGAAATTATTGTAGAATGTCTGAAAGAGCAGGGAGTAGATACTGTCTTCGGCTACCCGGGCGGTGCGATCCTGAATGTATATGATGCTCTTTATGAATATAGGGATGAGATCACTCACGTCCTGACCTCCCATGAGCAGGGCGCTTCTCACGCGGCAGACGGATATGCCCGCGCTACCGGAAAGGTGGGTGTCTGTATGGCTACCTCCGGACCGGGGGCAACGAATCTTGTCACCGGAATCGCCACAGCATATATGGATTCCGTGCCGATTGTGGCGATTACGGCAAATGTGGGGAAATCGCTCCTTGGAAAGGATTCCTTCCAGGAAGTGGACATCGCCGGAATTGTTATGCCGGTGACGAAGCACAGCTATATTGTAAAAGATATCACAAAACTTGCAGATACAATCCGCAAAGCATTCTATATTGCAAAAAGCGGCCGTCCGGGACCGGTTCTTGTTGACGTGACTAAAGATGTGACAGGGGCTACCTACGAATATTCTCCCCGCCGTCCCGCTACAGTCAACAGGGAGACCAGCGAAATCCGCAAAGAAGATGTGGATATGGCTGTGGAAATGATCAAGGCTGCGAAGAAACCGTTTATCTTTGTAGGGGGCGGCAGTGTGATCTCCGGTGCATCCAAAGAGATTACGGAGCTGGCCCACAGAATTCAGGCGCCTGTCTGTGACAGTCTGATGGGCAAGGGCGCTTTTTCCGGAGAAGATCCTCTTTATACAGGCATGCTGGGTATGCATGGAACCAAGACTTCCAATCTGGGCGTCAGCCAGTGCGACCTTCTGATTGTTCTTGGCGCCAGATTCAGCGACCGGGTTACCGGAAATGCCCAGACTTTTGCAAAACAGGCAAAGATCCTTCAGCTGGATATAGATGCGGCGGAGATCAATAAAAACGTCGTTGTGGACGCTTACATAGAAGGAGACCTGAAAGAATCTCTGAGAAGGCTTTTGGAAGTAATTCCGGAGAAACAGCATCCGGAATGGATTGAGCATATTCAGGAGATGAAAGCAAGATATCCATTGAACTATGACCATACCCAGCTTACAGGTCCGTATATTATTGAGAAGCTTTACGAGCTTACCGGAGGCGATGCTATCATCACCACGGACGTAGGCCAGCATCAGATGTGGGCAGCTCAGTATTATAAATATAAAGAGCCGAGAACTTTTCTGACTTCAGGCGGCCTTGGAACTATGGGCTACGGTCTGGGAGCCGCTATCGGTGCAAAAATGGGACGTCCCGACAAAACAGTGGTGAATATTGCGGGAGACGGATGTTTCCGTATGAACATGAATGAGATTGCGACAGCCGTGCGCTGCGGCAACCCGCTGGTGCAGATTGTGCTGAACAATCATGTGCTCGGTATGGTCCGTCAGTGGCAGACCCTGTTCTACGATCACAGATATTCACATACAGTATTAAATGATGCAGTGGATTTCGTGAAGATCTCAGAAGGGATGGGCGCAAAGGCGATTCGTGTGACAAAGATGGAAGAGGTGGAACCGGCTCTGAAGGAAGCACTGGCATCCCCCGGCCCGATTGTTCTGGACTGCTGGATTGATCAGGATCTCTGCGTATTTCCGATGGTGCCCGCAGGAGACAATATTGACGATGTATTTGATGAGGAGGATTTGAAAAATGGGAAGAGTTTATAATTTTTCCGCAGGTCCGGCAGTATTGCCGGAGCCTGTGCTGAAAGAAGCGGCAGAGGAGATGCTGGATTACAGAGGAACCGGGATGTCTGTTATGGAGATGAGCCACAGAAGTCCGGAGTTTCAGCAGATTATCGATGAAGCGGAGCAGGATTTAAGAGATCTGATGCACATTCCGGATAACTATAAGGTACTGTTTCTCCAGGGAGGCGCTTCTCAGCAGTTTGCCATGATTCCCATGAACCTGATGAAGAACAGGGTGGCGGATTATATTGTCACCGGCCAGTGGGCGAAGAAGGCTTATCAGGAAGCGCAGAAATACGGAAAGGTCAATAAAATCGCCTCCTCTGAGGACAAAACTTTTTCCTATATTCCGGACTGCAGTGATCTTCCGATCAGCCCGGATGCCGATTATGTTTATATCTGTGAAAACAATACCATCTATGGCACCAAGTTCAAAGAACTTCCGAACACAAAAGGAAAGACACTGGTTGCCGATGTATCTTCCTGCTTCCTCTCCGAACCGGTGGACGTGAGCAAGTATGGAATTATCTACGGCGGAGTGCAGAAAAACATTGGACCGGCAGGAATGGTAATTGTGATTATCCGTGAAGATCTGATCACAGAGGATGTGCTTCCGGGAACTCCTACCATGCTGACATACAAAACACATGCGGACGCAGGGTCTTTATATAATACGCCGAATTCCTACTGCATCTACATCTGCGGCAAAGTATTCAAATGGCTGAAATCCATGGGTGGACTTGAAGAAATGAAGAGAAGAAACGAGGAAAAGGCAAAGATTCTTTACGATTACCTGGATCAGAGCAGCCTCTTTAAGGGCACTGTGGAGCCGGCTTCCCGTTCTCTTATGAACGTTCCTTTTGTCACAGGAGACAAAGAACTTGACGCAAAATTTGTAAAGGAAGCAAAGGAAGCAGGGCTTGTAAATCTGAAAGGCCACAGAACTGTGGGCGGTATGCGCGCAAGCATATATAACGCCATGCCGAAAGAGGGAGTGGAAGCCCTTGTCGCGTTTATGAAAAAATTTGAGGAGGAGAATGCATGATGTTCCAGTATCATTGCCTTAATCCCATTTCCGCAACAGGATTGAATATGTTCAGCGGCGATTACAGAAAGACGGACAGTGTGGAGGATGCGGACGCAATCCTTGTAAGAAGCGCAAAAATGCATGACCTGGAGCTTCCGGAATCTGTTGTGGCTGTTGCCCGGGCCGGCGCCGGTGTGAACAATATTCCGATTGACGAATATGCGGAAAAGGGAATTGTAGTATTTAATACCCCGGGAGCCAACGCCAATGGTGTGAAAGAGCTTGTGCTGGCGGGCATGCTGCTGGCTTCCCGTGATATTGTAGGCGGAATCGAGTGGGTTGCCCAGCAGAAGGATAAGGAAAATATCGACAAACTGGCGGAGAAGCAGAAAAAACAGTTTGCGGGCTGTGAGATCAGCGGTAAAAAACTGGGTATCATCGGCCTTGGAGCCATTGGAGCTATGGTTGCCAATTCCGCCACTCATCTGGGAATGGAAGTTTACGGATATGATCCTTACCTTTCGATTGATGCAGCATGGAATCTGTCAAGAACCATCAAACACAGCAAAACGCTGGATGAGATTTACAGCCAGTGCGACTATATTACCATTCACGTTCCGCTTCTGGACAGCACCAGAAAGATGATCGACAGAGATGCTTTTTCAAAAATGAAGGACGGCGTTGTTCTGCTGAACTTTGCACGAGACCTTCTGGTAGATGAGGAAGCTCTGATTGAGGCTCTGGAGAGCGGAAAAGTGAAGAAATATGTGACGGATTTTGCCAATCCTCTGGTGGCGGGCCGGGAGGGTATCCTTGTTACGCCTCATCTTGGAGCTTCCACAGAAGAATCCGAGGAGAACTGCGCGGTAATGGCAGTCAAAGAGCTGAGAGATTTCCTTGAAAACGGCAATATCAAGAATTCTGTGAATTTCCCAAGCTGCGACATGGGAATCTGTGTGACAGTCGGAAGAATTGCCATCACTCATAAGAATGTTCCGAACATGATCAGCCAGTTTACGAAGATTCTTGGCGGCGAGGGCATCAACATTGCCGACATGACCAATAAGAGCAAGGGCGGCTATGCATACACCCTGATCGACCTGGAAAGCGCGGTTTCCAGGGAGGCGCTGGACGAACTCCAGTCCGTAGAAGGCGTATCAAAAGTACGCGTTGTAAAATGAAGAAAATTCCCGGCTCTACGGCCGGGTTACTTCTGGAACCTGCTTGTCCTTTCGGACAATCAGTATCGAAAATTCCCGGCTCTACGGCCGGGAATTTTCTCTATTTTCGGGATGCGATAAAGTCCAGCACTTCCTGACGGCTGGGCATTACGCGGAGCGCGCCCTTCCTTGTAGTAATCAAGGAGGCGGCAGCATTTGCAAAAGTAAGAAGCTCCACAAGGTTTTCTTCCGTGAGCCCTTCAAGACCGTGCTCAAGAACGTAATTCAGAGCACTTGCACAGAACGTGTCTCCGGCCCCGGTAGTTTCGATGGTGTTTTTCTGAAGGAAAGGCGCCGCCTCTGCGCGAAGATCTTTATAATAAGCGCGGCTTCCATCTTTTCCCATGGTGATCAGTATGAGAGGAATGTTGTATTTTTCCTGAATCATAGCTGCTCCTTTATCATAATCGTCAGTGCCGAAAAGAAACTCTACTTCGTTGTCTGAGATCTTCAGCACATCACATTTTGTCATGCCATACTCAATTTCTCTTCTGGCGTCGTCCAGGGATTTCCAGAGGGGTGGACGAAGATTGGGATCAAAGGTGATGATGCAGCCGGCATTTTTTGCCAGCTCGATGGCATGGCGGGTAGCTTCTCTTACGCCCTCATGGGTGGAAGAAAGGGTTCCGAAATGGAAAATGCTGGAGTTTTCGATCAGATCTTTCTGTATTTCCTCTTTTGTGAGCATCATGTCGGCTCCGGGATCACGGTAGAAAGAAAAGTCCCGGTCACCGTCCGGATAAGTATGTACAAAAGCAAGAGTGGTATGAACCGTTTCGTCCATAATCAGGTTGCGGGTGTCAATGCCCACTTCCTCCACTGCAGATTTTAACTGCTCTCCGAACATGTCCTTTCCGACTTTTCCAATAAATGCTGTTTTTTTGCCGAGACGTTCCAGCATTGCAAGCACGTTGCAGGGAGCGCCGCCGGGGTTGGCTTCCATCAGAGGATTGCCCTGGGAGCTGGTCCCGTTTTCGGTAAAATCAATCAGCAGCTCGCCCAGAGCCGTGACATCAAACAATTTTTCGTTCATAACTAGAATCCCTCCTTAAAATGTCAAAACTTCCTCTATTATAAAACGAAAGTTTATGATACTTCCAATTTAGCGTAGAATAGAGTTTTTGTCAAACAAATTTCTTAATATTGTTTATTTTTGCCGAAAAAGATGATAAACTAAACATAAAAGCAGACCGGTATATCCGGAGCTGCCAGATCCTGAGACTGGAGGTAGGAGAAATGGACGGGAGAGTATATGATTATATGGATTGGCCAAGAATTGAAGCCATTGTTTACGGGGAGGAGACCGCGCCGAAAGATGTCATGAGTCCGAGACTGACAGCAGACGGAGTATTGATTCAGGGCTTTTTTCCTGATGCGGAAAAGGCTGAGGTCGTAGCAGGGAAAAAATCGTATTCCATGGAGCAGGAGGACGAGGCAGGCTACTTCGCGGTTCTGATTCCCGGAAGAAGAATTCCTTCCTATCATTTTCGTGTGACCAGAGGAGAGGAGACGGAAGAATTTGCGGATCCTTATGCATTTTCCGGTCAGATTACGGAAGAAGAGGAAAAGGCATTCTGCGCCGGCGTATATTATCATGCTTATGAAAAACTGGGAGCCCATCCGACAGTGATCAAAGGAACAGAGGGAGTAAGCTTTGCCGTGTGGGCGCCGAACGCAGTCAGCGTCAGTGTGGCCGGTGATTTTAATAAATGGGACGGAAGACGTCATATCATGCACAGAATGCCCATGTCAGGCATATTTGAATTGTTTGTGCCGGGGGCGAAATCAGGTGATCTCTATAAGTATGAGATAAAAATAAAAGGCGGGAAAACACTATTTAAGACAGATCCCTACGGGGCCGCCGTGGAGATGCCTCCTGCATGCGCGTCTGTGGTCGCGGATCTTTCGGACTTTCAGTGGGAAGATGATTCCTGGATGAAAAACAGAAAAAAATATGCGGACAGGAAACAGCCTCTGTCTATTTATGAGACAAGCGCGGATCAGTGGAAGGACGGAGCGGAGCTGGCTGCTTATGCCGGAAGACTGGGATATACACATGTAGAACTCCATCCGATAATGGCATATCTGGACGATACTGCCGGCCCGTATTCCACCTATGGATACTATGCGGTAGACCGCCGTTTCGGCCTTCCGGAGGATTTTTATAAGTTTGTGAACGAGCTCCACAAATCCGGCATAGGTGTGATTCTTGACTGGACGCCTGCGGCTTTTCCAAGAGAGGAAGGGGGCCTGGAGCGGTTCGACGGAACGCCTCTTTATGAGATCGCCGATCCGTCTGCAGCGGTGCATCCCAAGTGGGGAACTCTTCTTTATAATTACGAAAGCCAGATGGTAGTGGATTTTCTGATTGCCAATGCCTTCTACTGGCTTGAGGTTTACCATGTGGACGGCCTCCGCTTTGATGATGTGGATGCCATGCTCTATCTGGATTACGGAAGAGAACCGGGGCAGTGGAAGCCGAATATTTACGGAACCAATGAAAACCTTGCGGCAGTAGAATTCCTGAAGCATCTGAATTCTGTCGTAAAGAAACAGATTCCCGGAGCGATTATGATTGCGCAGGAAGACGGGCTGTGGCCTGAACTGACAGACAGTGTGGAGGAGGATCATCCAGGCTTTGATTACAAGTGGAACCAGGGATGGACCGGAGATCTCCTGAGCTATCTCTCCAAAGATCCACTGGAAAGAAAGGATGCGCATGATCAGCTGACGCTTTCTATGGTATATGCGTACTGCGAGCACTATATCCTCACCCTGGGAACGAGAGACGTTGGAAAACTGGAGAATTTCATGGAAATGCTTCCGGGCAATACAGAGCAGAAATTCGCCCAGGTAAGAGCGGCATATGCTTATCTGACTCTCCATCCCGGCTGCAAAATGACCGCTCCTGACAAAGAGCTGCCGGAGGAACTGATGAAGTTTATCGGGGACCTGAACGGTCTTTACAGAAGCCATCCCGCACTTTATGAAAAAGATGATGACTATGATGGATTTGAGTGGGTTCAGCTGATGAAATATGAGGAAAATGTTCTGACTTTCCTTCGGAAAACGGAGAAACCGGAAGAAACCCTGCTCGCAGTCTTCAATTTTGCAGGCATTCCCTATGAGAATTATCAGGTGGGAGTTCCCTTCCATGGAAAATATAAAGAGATCTTCAACAGTGACCGCAAAGAGTACGGCGGGAACGGAATGACCAATCCAAGAGTGAAGACAAGCAAGGCAGAGGAGTGCGATGAACGTGAGGAATCCATCAGGCTTACGGTGCCGGCTCTCGGGGTTTCCGTGTTCTCCTGTACGCCTGAGGAAAAGAAGGCCAGAAAGACGGTGAGAAAAGCAGCCAGAAAAACGGCGGCCAGAAAAACAACGGCCGGAAAAACAGCGGCGGAGTCAAAGAATGCCGCAGAGCCAAAGGCTATATCAGAGAAAAAATCCACAGAACCGCCGACTGCAGCTGCAGCAAAAAAGCGGACAGTCCGGAAATCGGAAAATAAAAAGCCGGAGAAGACAGGTGAAAACATTCCGCTTAAACGATAGGAACAGAATACAGGCGGGCACAGTATAGAACTGTGTCCGCTTTCATACAAAGGACAGGACTTTTAAAAAATTATCGAAAATACTTGACAATCATTATATACGTTGTTAAAATATGGTTCGTTGAGGCAATCACATATAAACATGCTGGAATAGCTCAGTCGGTAGAGCACTTCACTCGTAATGAAGGGGTCGAGAGTTCGAGTCTCTTTTCCAGCTTTTTTTTACAGGCCGGGAACATTCCGATGTTCCTGGCTTTTTTCAAACTTGCAATAGAGAAAAAATGTGATATGATAAAATAAGTGCGGAAATTTCCGCGTTGTAGCGCAAAAAAGTGGACAAAAAAGATAAAATTTAGAAAGTATCTATACGAGGAGATGAGTTCTATGGATGAGACAGAGCAGAGAATCCTTCGCCTGATTGATCAGAACAGAGACAGGATTATTGCTTTTGCCGAAGAT
>DWYN01000037.1 GCA_019118645.1 Candidatus Blautia excrementipullorum
GATGTTATATTATAGACACATAAGTGGTAGAAAGTGGTGAAAGGTGGTGCCATGGGGAGGGAATGTGGCAGTTCCTGTCCGGCACTGAGACGAAGGTGGTGTGTGGGGAGACCTCCATCTTCGGTAAAGATAAGAGGGTTTTCATTATGTTCATGGGAGAGTACAGTCACTCAATTGACGCGAAGGGAAGATTGATCATACCGTCCAAGTTCAGAGAACAATTGGGAGAAGAGTTCGTTCTGACAAAGGGATTGGATGGTTGTCTTTCAATCTATCCTATGAATGAATGGGAAGCCTTTGAAGAAAAGCTCAGAGCCTTACCACTTACAAATAAAAACGCAAGAACCTTCTCACGGTTCTTTGTTGCGGGAGCTACAACTTGTGAACTGGACAAGCAGGGGAGAATTCTCGTGCCTCAGACGCTGAGAGAATTTGCTGGTCTGGAAAAAGATGTGGTTCTGACCGGAAATCTGAACAGAATTGAGGTCTGGAGCAAAGAAAAGTGGAGCGAGAACTGCAATTATGACGATATGGACAGCATTGCAGAAGGAATGCAGGAAATGGGAATCGTCATCTAAGCGTTACGCTGGAAGGAAATCCCAACAGGAGACGGATATGGAATTTAAACACAAATCTGTATTACTGGAAGAAACCATTGAGGGTTTAAGGGTAAAACCCGAGGGGATCTACGTGGATGGAACTCTGGGAGGTGCAGGGCACGCCAGTGAGGTGTGCAGAAGACTTTCTGCCAAGGGGAGATTTATTGGCATAGATCAGGACCAAGATGCAATAGTTGCTGCGAGTGAGAGGTTGGCTGGATATGGTGACCGGGTAACGATCATTCGCAGCAATTATTGTTACATGGTAACTGAACTGAAACGTCTGGGTATTGACCGGGTAGACGGGATACTGCTGGACCTTGGAGTTTCTTCTTATCAACTGGATAATGAGGAGAGAGGATTCACGTATCGAAAGGATGCTCCGCTGGATATGCGGATGGATCAGAGACAGACCCGAACCGCGGCCGATATCGTCAATGGCTATGAAGAAAAAGAGCTGTACCGGATTATCCGGGACTATGGTGAAGATAAATTCGCAAAGAATATTGCGAAGCATATTGTTGCGGCAAGACAAAAAGCGCCGATTCAAACAACCGGGGAACTTGCGGAAATTATCCGTCATGCAATTCCCATGAAGATTCAGGCTGCAGGAGGACACCCAGCAAAGAGAACCTTCCAGGCGGTGAGAATTGAACTGAACCGTGAGCTTGATGTGCTGAGAGATTCCCTGGACGGAATGATTGACATTCTGGGAGACGGAGGAAGAATCTGTGTGATCACCTTTCATTCACTGGAGGACAGGATTGTGAAGACGATTTTCCGCAAAAACGAAAATCCCTGTACCTGCCCGCCGGATTTCCCGGTCTGCGTATGCGGAAAAAAATCAAAGGGCAAAGTGATTACTAGAAAGCCGATTCTGCCGGGGAAAACAGAACAGGAAGAAAATCCCCGTTCGAAAAGTGCAAAACTGCGTATTTTTGAGCGCCGCTGTTAAGAGTGAAAAGCGTCGGGGCCGGAAAAAATCCGGTTTCTGGCATTTAGTTGATATAAAGGGAGTTTGTGATTTAAAAAATGGACAGGACAAACAGAGCAGTAGCCTCCAGAAAAAGCCGGACCAATGCAAGAAATGCCCGCGGGACATATGTAGAGGGAAATGCGGTCAGAAAAATTCAGGAAATGCCTGCCAGACAGCGAACGCCGGTGCCGGGGCGGCAGCCCGGAAGACAGAGAGCTGCCGCGAAGCCTGCTTCTCAGTCAGCGAGAAGGGTGAGACAGGTCAGCAGAGAAACTATCCGGAACCGTCAGAAAGCAAAAAGCATGGGAAGAGGATTTGTGGTTTTTCTGACGGCAGTTTGTGTTGCCATTCTGTTTTTCGCAGTAAATTATCTGCAACTGAAATCCGATATTACAGGAAAAATAAAGGATGTGGCTGCTCTTGAAACGGAATATTCTGAACTGAAAGAAGACAATGATGCCTATTACAGTCAGGTGACGTCGAATGTGGATCTTAATAAAATCAAAAGAATCGCCATTGGGCGTCTGGGAATGAATTATCCCACTGACGAGCAGAAAAAGACATACACCATGTCAAGCAACAGTTATGTAAGACAGTATCAGGACATACCGGAAAGCAAGAGGTGAGGATTTGAGCAGTACCTACAGGAGGAATAAAAGAAAACCAGTCAGAAAATTAAATCACCAGATGAGAGGAAAGCTAGTAGGACTATTTGGAGTAGTGCTGCTAGCTTTAGTTTGTTTGCTGGCGAGAATCACTTATATTAATGCTACCAGCGGAAGCAAGTATACGAGACAGGTTCTGACCCAGGCGCAGCAGTCGTATGAAAACAATGTCATCCCTGCCAAGAGAGGGAACATTTATGACCGAAGCGGAAATATTCTCGCTACAAGCAACAAAGTATACAACGTAATTCTTGACTGCAAGGCGGTAAACTCCGACACGGATTATATAGAGCCGACGATCCGTGCGCTCACAACTGTCCTGGGGCTGGATGAGCAGGACATACGCTCCCGTCTTACAGACAGTGATACGAAGGAGAGCCAGTACCAGATTCTGAAAAAAGAACTTTCTATGGATGAGAAGAAAGCTTTTGAAGATTATACCACAGTAACGGAGGACAGTACTCTTTCCGAGTCAGAGAAGGAGGAAAGGGAAAACGTAAAGGGCGTCTGGTTTGAAGAAGACTACTTAAGATCATATCCCTTCAATGATCTGGCCTGTGATACGATTGGGTTTACTCTGTCCCGCGATGTGGCGGATGTGGGAATTGAGAGCTATTACAACAGTACGCTTATGGGCATCGACGGCCGGCAGTACGGTTATGTCAGCAGTGATGCCAATGTAGAACAGACGATTATCGAGCCGGCGGACGGGCAGAACATTGTTCTGTCACTGGATGTCGGGGCGCAGCAGATAGTGGAAAAGTATGTAAACGGCTTTAAAGAACGGATGGGAGCCCAAAATATCGGCGTGATTGTGGAGGATCCCAATACAGGAGAGATTCTTGCCATGGACGGGGGAGACCGTTACGATCTTAATGAACCCCGTGATATGTCGGATGTGTACTCTGAGGAAGAAATCAAAGCGATGAATGATGAGGAGACAGTGGATGCCCTGAATGCCATGTGGAGCAATTTCTGTGTGACAGACGCCTATGAGCCGGGCTCCGTTGTGAAACCTATTGTCATGGCGGGAGCCCTTGAAAAAGGAGCGATCTCAGACACAGACACCTTTGACTGCGACGGCGGAGAGTCGTTCGGAGCGAATGGAGATACCTATATTAAGTGTGCCGTATGGCCAAACGCGCATGGAACGCAGACTCTGCGGGAAGTGATTGCCAATTCCTGTAACGATGCCATGATGCAGATTGCGTCCAAAATGGGAGCAGAACAGTTTATTAAAGCCCAAAGCCTGTTCAATTTTGGAACGAGGACCGGAATTGACCTTCCGAATGAAGGAACCGGCATTATCCATACCACAGATACGATGGGGGAGACGGAACTTGCCTGCTCCGCCTTCGGACAGGGATATACCTGTACCATGCTTCAGGAGATCAACGCCATGTGTTCCGTCATTAACGGCGGATACTATTATCAGCCTCATCTTGTGACAGAGATTCAGGACAGCAATGGAAATACGGTCAGATCCATTGAGCCGGTACTTCTGAAACAGACGATCTCATCAGATATTTCCGCGGACATCCGTTCCTATATGGAGGCCAGTGTTCTGGAAGGTACCAGTGCGCACTCCAAGGTACAGGGGTACAGTTCCGGCGGTAAAACAGGAACAGCGGAAAAACTTCCCAGAGGAAATGGCAAATATCTGGTATCCTTTATCGGCTTTGCCCCGGTGGAGGAGCCCCAGGTAGTGATCTACGTGGTTATCGATGAGCCGAATGCAGAAGAACAGGCGGACAGCAAATATCCTCAGTATATTGCCCAGGGAATTCTCTCAGAGCTGCTTCCGTATCTGAATATAGCCCCGGATGAGTCGGAAGACGGAACGATTCCGGAGACAGAGCTCTGGGAAGGCTTTGACGGAGTTCTGGAAGATGTTTCCGGCAGCAATGTGGACGAGGCGGGAAATCTTGTAGACGCAGAAGGAAACCTTATTGATATGGAAGGAAACCGCATTGATGAAAAGGGATATCTTCTGAATGAGAGCGGAGAGCATATTCTGAATGATAACGGAGAATATGTTATGTCAGAAAATCTGGAGACATTTGCCGACGAGACAGCCGCCGATGAAAATGCTCCGGATCCGGAAAACAGCGTAACGGAAGATTCCGTATCTAATCCGGACGCGCCGGAACCACCGGAAAATAATGAAGATCCTATTGTCGGAAATGATATGGAGAGCGAAGGAATCACCAACGAGGAAGCAGGCCTGGAATAGGAAAAGCCGGTGACAGACGGAGAAAAGAATAGCCCCGGGAGATTGTTCATATATTATTATGACAATCTCCGCGGGGTTTTTTGTGAGAAAAAATAAGACATTTCATAAAAAAAAGATCTGGGTGATTTTCCTTTGCTGCCTGGCAATGCTAATGGGACTTCTGGGACGTCTGATCTATCTGATGGGCTTCCGGTCGGATTACTATTACGAAAAAGCAGAGGATCTCCATGAAAGAGAGAGGGATATTAAGGCGGCAAGAGGCGAAATTTTGGATGCGTCGGGCAGAGTTCTGGCGGCGAATAAAACAGTTTGTACAATTTCAGTAATCCACAGCCAGATTGAGGAACCGGAAAAAGTGATACGTCTTTTGACGGAAAAACTGGGAATATCCGAGGAAGAGATAAGGAAAAAAGTAGAAAAGGTTTCCTCTATCGAAAGAATTCAGACAAATGTGGAAAAGGAGACGGGCGATGCTGTCCGGGAAGCTGGGCTGAAGGGCATAAAAGTGGATGAAGATTACAAGCGGTATTATCCCTATCAATCCATGGCCTCCAAGGTGCTGGGTTTTACCGGAGGAGACAACCAGGGAATCATCGGTCTTGAGGTGGAATATGAGGAGGTACTGAGCGGGACGCCGGGGAAAATTCTTACCACCACAGACGCGAGAGGGATTGAGATAGATGAAATCGGGGAGAGCAGAATTGAACCTGTTCCCGGAGATAATCTGAGAATCAGCCTGGATGCCAATATTCAGAAATATGTGCAGCAGGCTGCCGCAAAAGTTATGGAAGAAAAACAGGCGGAGAGAGTTTCGATTTTGCTGATGAATCCCCAGAATGGGGAGATATACGCCTGCGTGAATGTTCCGGAATTTGACCTGAATGATCCTTTTACTTTGAATACCGGGGAAGACACTTCGGCTATGAGCCAGGAAGAAAAACAGGATCTTTTAAATCAAATGTGGCGGAATCCCTGCCTGAATGACACCTATGAACCCGGCTCCACTTTTAAGATCATCACCATGTCCGCGGGGCTGGAAGAAGGAGTCGTCTCTCTGGAGGATACCTTTTACTGCCCGGGATATAAGCTGGTGGATGACCGGCGCATCCACTGCGCCAACAGAAGGGGACACGGATCTCAGACTTTTGTGGAAGGAGCAGAAAATTCCTGCAACCCGGTATTTATCGAGGTCGGCCTCAGACTTGGAGTTGACCGCTATTACAAATATTTCACGCAGTTCGGTCTGCTGAAAAAGACAGGGATTGACCTGCCGGGAGAAGCCGGGACAATTATGCATAAGAAAGAGAATATGGGGAATGTGGAGCTGGCGACAGTGTCGTTCGGCCAGTCTTTTCAGATTACTCCCATTCAGCTTGCAACCACAGTCAGTTCACTGATCAACGGAGGCAGCCGCATTACGCCCCATTTTGGCGTATCTGTGGAAAGCTCGGACGGAACTTATGTAAAGAAACTGGAATATCCTGTGGAAACCGGAATTGTTTCTGAAGAAACATCGGAAACCGTGCGCTATATTCTGGAAAAAGTAGTTGCGGAGGGCTCCGGAAGAAACGCGGGAATCGAAGGGTATTCCATAGGCGGAAAGACGGCTACGTCCCAGACGCTTCCAAGAAGCGCAAACCGTTATATCTCCTCCTTCCTGGGATTTGCTCCTGCGGAAAATCCCAGGGTGCTGGCTCTCTGCATCATCCACAATCCGCAGGGGGTGTACTACGGAGGAACGATTGCAGCGCCGGTTGTGAGGAGCATCTTTGAAAATGTACTTCCCTATCTTGGAATTCAGGCTGAAGAGGATGCAGAGACAGAAAAAGAGCAGTGAAAAACAAAGGACAGAGCCGCCTGAATTTGCCCGGAAAATGCGCTTAGACTTGATAAATCTGTGGAAAAGCTTTATACTAAAACAGAATAAGAACGAAAGAATAGGTAAGAGGTGTGAGGATGGATTTTCAAGTTGTAATTCCGGTGCTGATTTCATTTGTAATCAGTGTGATTCTGGGACCTGTGATCATCCCGTTTCTGAGAAAACTCAAGATGGGACAGACAGAACGCGTGGAAGGGGTGCAGTCCCATCTGAAAAAAGCCGGAACCCCCACGATGGGCGGAATTATTTTCCTGATTGCGGCAGTTGTGACGGCGCTGTTTTATGTAAAGGATTATCCGGAAGTGATTCCGGTGCTGTTTCTGACTCTGGGCTTTGGCATTATCGGGTTTCTCGATGACTATCTTAAAGTGGTGCTTAAGCGCTCCGATGGACTGCTTCCATGGCAGAAATTCCTTCTGCAGATAGTTGTGACAGGCATTTTTGCATATTATCTTATCAATTATACAGATATTTCCCTGTCAATGAGGATTCCTTTCTGGCCGGATCATTACCTGAACATGGGGTGGCTGGCAGTTCCGGTACTGTTTATTGCTGTAATCGGTACAGTGAACGGCGTTAATTTTACAGATGGACTGGATGGACTGGCTGCCAGTGTAACTCTGATTGTTGCAGTGTTTTTTACCGTGGTCTCCATAGGAGTGCAGGGCGGCATAGAGCCGATGTCAGGCGCGGTAGTGGGAGGCCTCATGGGCTTTTTGCTGTTCAATGTGTATCCCGCGAAAATTTTTATGGGAGATACCGGTTCTCTTGCTCTGGGCGGCTTTGTGGCAGGCACGGCCTACGTGCTGGAAATGCCTCTGTTTATTCTGCTTGTGGGGCTGATTTATCTGGTGGAAGTGCTCTCTGTTATGATCCAGGTCAGCTATTTTAAGGCTACTCACGGCAAAAGGATATTTAAGATGGCGCCGATTCATCATCATTTTGAGCTGTGCGGCTGGTCGGAAACGCGGGTGGTGGCAGTATTTTCTGTGATCACGGCAGTCATGTGTCTTATCGCGCTTCTGGCTCTGTGAAACTGTCTAAAAAAAGAACGGCAATAAGGAGGAAATATGGATTTAGCGGGTAAAAGGGTTCTGGTGTTTGGTTCCGGTAAGAGCGGAATCGGAGCGGCGGAACTTCTGGGACAGGTAGGGGCCTGCCCTTTGATATACGATGGAAATGCTGAGATTGACAAGGAAGCTGTACTACATAAGGTGAGTCACGGAAAGAATCTGGAAATCTATGCCGGAGAGCTTCCGAAGGAAGTGCAGGACAGTCTGGACCTTGTGGTGCTCAGCCCGGGCGTGCCGACGGATCTTCCACTTGTAAAACGCTTTTATGAGCAGGGACTTCCCGTGTGGGGCGAGGTGGAACTGGCCTACCGCACCGGAAAGGGAAGGGTGCTGGCGATTACCGGAACTAATGGAAAAACTACGACAACGGCTCTTCTGGGAAAGATTATGAGCGATGCAGAAGACTCTGTATTTGTAGTTGGAAATATCGGAACTCCCTACACTTCCAGGTCTCTGGAAATGAAGGAGGATTCCGTGACAGTGGCGGAGATCAGCAGCTTCCAGCTGGAAACTATTGACAAATTTGCTCCGGAGGTAAGCGCGATCCTGAATATCACGGAGGATCATCTGAACCGTCATCATACTATGGAAGAGTACATCCGGGTAAAGGAGCTGATTGTGAAAAATCAGACTTCGGAAAATTACTGCGTTCTCAATTATGAAGACGAGGTGCTCCGCGAATTCGGCAGGCATATCATTCCAAAAACCATATATTTTTCCAGCCGAAGGAAGCTGGAACGCGGAATATACATGGATGGGGATCAGATCATCCTGAAAACAGAGAGGGAGGAGATTCCTGTAGTCCGCACCGGAGAACTGAAGCTTCTGGGCCGTCACAATTTTGAAAATGTGATGGCTGCCGTGGCGATGGCTTACTATGCAGGAGTGCCTATGGAGAGCATCCGCAGGAGCGTTTGCGCATTTACCGCAGTAGAGCACAGGATCGAGTATGTGGCGGAAAAAAACGGGGTGGCTTATTATAATGACTCTAAAGGCACAAATCCTGATGCGGCCATTAAAGGAATTCAGGCTATGAACCGCCCGACTATTTTGATCGGCGGAGGATATGACAAAGGTTCCAGCTATGACGAGTGGCTGAATTCTTTTGAAGGGAAAGTCCGGTATCTGGTTCTCATCGGGCAGACCAGAGAAAAAATCCGGGAGGCCGCGGAGCGTCTCGGAGTTTGTCCCTGCATCCTCTGCGACGATCTGGAGGAGGCGGTAAAGGTCTGCGCGGAGAAGGCGAATCCGGGAGACGCGGTTCTGCTTTCGCCGGCCTGTGCAAGCTGGGGGCAGTTTGACAACTACGAGCAGCGGGGAGATATGTTTAAAGAATATGTAAGAGGGCTGTAAAAATCCCTGATTTTATACACTTAAAAGGATTTCAAACTCTGGAATCCTTTTTCTTTTTGTAAATTTTTAAATGCCCGGGCATATTTGGCGGATGTTTCTTCATATTATATGAATAACGCAGTGCCGGGAGGCGGATTATGAAAAATATCAGACAGGGAAACGCCGGAAAACCGGATTTGGCTCTCCTGACGCTGGTTCTGCTTCTGACAGTCTTTGGCCTTGTAATTCTTTTCAGCGCAAGTTCTTATAATGGAAGAGTTCGTTTTCATGACAGTATGTATTATTTTAAAAAGCAGCTGTTTGCCACAGCTCTTGGACTGGCGGCCATGTACGCGGTATCCAGAATGGATTATCACTTTTTTGTGCTGCTTGCTCCGGGAGCTTATCTTTTATCCATGGGACTGTCATCCGCCGTGCTGTTTGTTGGAAAAGAGATCAACGGCTCAAAAAGGTGGCTGGACCTTGGCCCTTTGTCCTTCCAGCCTTCCGAGTTTGCCAAGGTGGCGGTAATCCTTTTTCTGGCCTGGCAGATCAGCAGGACCAAAAATAATACTTCAGGAATCTGGTTTATGTGCCGGACGATGCTCACCCTCCTGCCGATTGTAGGTCTGGTAGGTTCCAATAACCTGAGTACGGCAGTGATTATCCTCGGCATAGGTGTGCTGCTGATTTTTGTGTCCAATCCCAGATATATTCCCTTTATCGGAATGGCAGGAGCGGGAATCGGATTTGCCGCGGTTTTTCTGGCGGCGGAGAGCTACCGGCTGGAGAGGCTGGCAATCTGGAGAAATCCGGAGAAATATGAAAAAGGATTTCAGACCATCCAGGGTCTGTACGCAATCGGAAGCGGCGGACTTTTCGGAAGGGGACTGGGCAAAAGCATGCAGAAGCTGGGATTCGTGCCGGAGGCTCAGAATGATATGATTTTTTCAATTATCTGCGAGGAGCTTGGGCTTGTGGGAGCAGGGATCCTGATTTTAATTTTCGGCCTTCTTTTGTGGAGACTATGTGTCATTTCCATGCGCTCCAGGGATCTGGAAGGCGCCCTGATCAGCACAGGGATTATGGGGCATATGGCGATTCAGGTGATTCTGAATATTTCTGTGGTGACGAACACTATTCCAAACACGGGAATTACGCTGCCGTTTATCAGCTATGGGGGAACTTCTGTAATGTTTCTGCTTGCGGAAATGGGGCTGGCTTTAAGTGTCAGCAGTCACAGAAAATAGAAGACAGCATATGATAAATGTGAAAGTCCCTTTGGGAGTGAACGTCTTGGACGAAATTCGGGTTACGGGGGGAAAACCGCTGCGGGGACGCGTATCTGTGCAGGGATCTAAAAACGCGGCGCTGCCGATGATGGCGGCATCTCTGCTTCACCGGGGAGTCAGTGTACTGAGGGGCTGTCCCAAAATTGCGGACGTATACTGTATGGAAGAGATCCTGGAGGGCCTTGGGGCGGTGACCTGGTGGGAAGGGAGAGATTTGTATCTGGACTGCGCCAAAGCGGACAGAACAGTGATCTCAGAAGAAAATACCGGGAAAATGCGTTCTTCGGTAATTCTGCTCGGAGCCATGCTGGGAAGAAACGGGAAGGGATTTATGGGCTATCCGGGCGGCTGTGTCATAGGAAAACGCCCTATCGACCTCCACATATATGCTCTGAAAAAACTGGGAGCTTCTGTGACAGATAGAGGAAACTTTATATCAGCGTCCTGCGGAAAGCTTACAGGAGCGGAAATTTCTTTTGCAAAGAGCAGCGTGGGGGCTACGGAGCAGGGAATTCTGGGGGCTGTGCTGGCGGAAGGGGAAACCGTTCTATCGCACTGCGCCTGTGAGCCTGAGATTGTCTGGCTGTGCCGCTATCTGAGAGGGATGGGGGCAAAGATTACCGGGGACGGCAGCAGAAATATCCGGATCACAGGCGTTGGGGAACTGACAGGCGGTGATATGAAGGTTCCGGCAGACAGAATTGCCGCCGGAACGTATCTCTGTGCTGCGGCGGCTACAAGAGGGAAAATTATTATAGAAAATCCCCCTGAGGGAGAACTGGACGCTTTCCTTGAGGTATATCGGAAAATAGGTGGACAATATGAAGGTAAGAGTGGTAAACTAATAGCTGACGGAAGCGGCGTGCGGTTTCCGGTTCCGTTTCTTGAAACAGAAGAATATCCGGGATTTCCCACGGATCTGCAGTCTCCGCTGATGGCAGTGCTGGCAACAATTCCGGGGGAAAGCCATATACGGGAAAATATCTTTGAAGATCGATTCAAGCTTGCCGGCGAACTGAACAAAATGGGCGCTTTTATTACTGCCTCAGGCAGAGACGCGTGGATCAGAGGCGCTTCGTCCCTTTCGGGCTGTCAGGTTGCGGCAGAGGAATTAAGGGGAGGAGCCGCGCTGATACTGGCCGCGCTGGCGGCCCGGGGAAATACGTCTATAAAGGGAGCCTCTTTTATCCGGCGGGGCTATGAACATATCTGTGAAGATTTCGCCGCTTTAGGCGGTATAATAGAGGATACAGGAACGACATCATATGAGAACATCCAAATACAGGAAAAAAATAAAGCTGACTGATAAGCAGAAAAAGATAATTGCAGGTGTAATCGCTGCGGGAGTTCTGGGAGGCGCTGTTTTTTTCTTTGCATATTTTCATGTGGAGAATGTAGAGGTTATGGGCAGCGGACACTATACGGAAGACGAGGTAAAGGAAATGATTCTGCGGGGGCCGATGGCGTCCAACTCCATTCTGGCTCCCATTCTTTATTCTAAAGAAGACGCAGGTGACATTCCCTATGTGGACGGCTTTACGGTGAGCAGAACCAACAGGAATACAATTGTAATCAGCGTCAGGGAGAAAAAAGCAGTGGGATGTATTCCCTATCTGGACAGCTATATCTATTTTGACCGGAACGGCATTTTTATTGAGGGTGATAAGACAAGAGACGAGACAGTGCCGTTTTTTGACGGCATCCAGGTGGAACAGGTAGTTAAAAACGAAAAGCTTCCAATAGAAGATACTGTCCTGAATACAGCTGTGGCCCTCTCCACGATTTTTGCCAAAAATGATATGATACCGGATCATATTCAGTTTGATGACAACAATGATATCAGTCTGCTGTATGGGGATATTACCGTACAGCTGGGCAAAGACGAATACCTGGAAGATAAAATGACCAGGGTGCTGGCCATACTGCCTCAGATCAGCGGCCAAAAGGGAATTCTTCACATGGAGAATGTGACAAATTCATCAAAAACCATAACGTTTGAGGCGGAAGTAGAAGAGGTCACGGCGGAAAACTGGACAGGCGGCTATGATGAGAACGGAGACTATACCGGGGACGGTGAGTATGATGAGAATGGACAATATGTAGGTCCAAAACCGATGACTGCCCTTGACTATGCTCTGGAAAACTGGGTGGGCGGTTATGATGAGGAAGGAGACTACACAGGCGCGGGAGAGTACGATGCGGACATGAATTATGTGGGACCGGCGCCTACCCAGGAGACAATTGACGCCATGGGAGACTGGACCGGCGGATATAATGAGGAGGGAGGCTTCACCGGAAGCGGAGAATACGACCGGGAAGGAAATTATGTGGGGCCCAATCCGAATGCAGACAGTTCGGAAGAGGATGAGTCCTATGAGGATTATTCCGGCGACGGCGGGGATGAGTACTACGACGATTCCTATTCCCAGGAAGATTCCTATGACGAAGACTACGGATACGACGACAGCGGGGATGAATATGGATATGACGATTCTTACAGCGAGGACTATGGTTATGATGACTACAGCTATGAGGATGACAGCTACGAATATTACTGAAAACGGGAAAATCCGCCTGTCAGAGCCTGTATCGTCTGTGGCGAAAATTAGTGAAAAAAGTATAAAAAAACAAAAATAGTAGTTGATTAATTGAAAAAAAAAATATATGATATACTATATGCAGGTATATACGATAACAATCGGGGAAATAAAGGAGGAAGTACATTGTTAGAGATTATGTCAAACGAAGCTGAGTCTTCTGCCAAGATTATTGTCATTGGCGTAGGCGGGGCTGGAAATAATGCAGTGAACAGAATGGTGGAAGAGACCATTGGAGGAGTTGAGTTTGTAGGTGTCAACACTGATAAGCAGGCTTTGACTCTGTGTAAAGCTCCAACAGTACTTCAGATTGGTGAAAAGATAACGAAAGGCCTTGGTGCGGGAGCACAGCCGGAAGTTGGTCAAAAGGCCGCTGAGGAGAGCATAGAGGATGTAAAACAGCTGATGGAAGGCGCCGACATGGTGTTTGTGACCTGCGGAATGGGAGGCGGTACCGGAACAGGAGCTGCGCCTGTTATCGCTGCAGCGGCGAAGGAGATGGGAATTCTGACCGTAGGCGTTGTTACGAAGCCTTTCCGTTTTGAGGCGAAGACCCGTATGAACAATGCTCTTGCGGGAATTGAAAATCTGAAGAAATCAGTGGATACACTGATCGTTATTCCGAATGACAAACTGTTGGAGATTGTAGACCGCCGCACAACAATGCCGGAGGCTCTCCGCAAGGCGGACGAGGTTCTTCAGCAGGCGGTGCAGGGAATTACAGACCTGATTAATCTGCCGGCACTGATTAATCTGGACTTTGCAGATGTGCAGACAGTTATGACAGACAAGGGAATCGCGCATATTGGAATCGGAGAAGCCAGAGGAGACGACAAGGCTATGGAAGCAGTACAGCAGGCGGTATCCTCCCCGCTTCTGGAAACAACCATCAAAGGCGCAACCCATGTAATTATCAATATTTCAGGAGATATCTCCCTGATGGATGCAAACGATGCGGCAAGCTATGTACAGGAACTTACCGGAGACGATGCGAATATTATTTTTGGCGCTATGTACGATGACTCTGTGGCGGATTACGCGAGAATCACAGTAATCGCAACAGGATTGTCCGATACTTCTTCCAAGCCGTCATCCTCTCTCGGCGGAAGAAGCACTTCTCCGTTCTCTGTAAGAAGACCGTCTTCTGCAGCCAACAGTACAGGTAACCAGAACGGTATGAATATGCCTACTTTTACTATGCCGACCATGCATTCCTCTTATGGAAACAAGATGCCGTCCAGCACAGTACAGAAAAAAGATATTCAGATACCGGATTTTCTTAAAAACAGATAGAAATCACAGTAAAAAAGGGCGCTGCCGGACGGCAGCGCTCTTTTGGCGATTGGAAGATATCAGCCTTTTATATAGGAAGGATCTGATATTTCCAGAGAGAAAAACAGAAGAATCAGCATTTACATGCAAAAGTGCTGCACTTTGTATCCTGGCAGCTGCAGGCGTTGTGTCCGGCAATGTCAATGGCGGCTGCGGTGCACCTGCAGTGTTCGTTATAGGTACATTCTTTTGCTTTGCAGTCAATGTTGATTTTTTCACAGCCGCACTGGCTTCCGGCGGAATTTGTGACGGAATCATTCCCCTGCTCCCGGAAGCTCTGGCAGCATGTTTCGTCTGCGCAGCGGGCCGTGGAACCGGCAACTTCGATGGCTCCTTTGGAGCAGAGCTGATCTTTGTTGTAAATACAGGTTGTTGCGCTGCAGTTAAGAATTGTCATAATTGTGCCCTCCTTGTTGATTTCAGGCTTTCTTGAGCCCGTATGTCTCACAAAAAGTGATGTCCGCAAAACGGTGATCCTCATAAAAACAGGCATGATTTCTGTGAGATATAACGTATTATTTACAGAAAAACAAAAGATATTCAAAAAACACTTGACTTTATATTCCCGCCATGATAATGTAATACAGAACATTAAAACAAAGCAGAGTTCCACTCTCACCTCAGCGCAGAAGGAATGCGGCTCGGGTTTATATGCACACATGGTTTTCCGTGTATCAGTGGGTATAATTGGGTGAGGGCGCTGTCCGCGCCTTTTTTGTTGTGAAAAGACGGCGGCAGCAGGCTTTTCGAGGGTGACAGATAGTCATGGTTTATCATTTATCAGGTATGGAGGTGTACTACAATTAGCAATTTAATGATTAACGAACAAATTAGAGACAAAGAGGTACGTTTGATCGGTGCAGACGGCGCGCAGCTGGGAATTATGTCTGCAAGAGAGGCCATGTTTAAAGCACAGGAAGCAGGATTGGATCTGGTAAAGATCGCGCCTCAGGCAAAGCCTCCGGTTTGCAAGATCATTGATTACGGAAAATACCGCTATGAGCTTTCACGCAAGGAAAAGGAAGCTAAGAAAAAACAGAAAACGATTGACATTAAAGAGGTACGTCTTTCTCCGAATATTGATACCAATGACTTGAAGACAAAAGTAAACGCGGCGAGAAAGTTTCTTTCCAAGGGGGACCGCGTAAAAGTTACTCTGCGTTTTCGCGGAAGAGAGATGGCGCATATGGCCAGCAGCAAGCATGTGCTTGACGATTTTGCCGAACTTCTGGCAGATGTGGCTGTAGTGGAGAAGGCGCCCAAGGTAGAAGGCAGAAGCATGACAATGTTTCTCAGTGAAAAACGTTAGGCAGTTACTGCAGAACCGCGTACTGACAGCGGAGCGGCAGTATTGTTCAATACAAAACAGAACCATTGAATTAAGGAGGAAATAGAAATGCCCAAGATTAAAACATGCAGAGCAGCAGCAAAGCGCTTCAAAAAAACCGGTACTGGAAAAATCATGAGAAATAAAGCTTATAAAAGCCATATCTTAACAAAAAAATCTCAGAAGAGAAAGAGAAATCTGAGAAAGGCCACTGTTGTTGATTCTACAAACCTTAAGAATGTAAGGAAATCACTGCCTTATTTATAAGAAATAAGAGAAGAAGAACAGGAGGAATTAAGAAATGGCAAGAATTAAAGGCGGATTAAACGCAAAGAAAAGACATAACCGTACACTGAAGCTGGCAAAGGGCTACAGAGGAGCCCGTTCCAAACAGTACAGAATTGCTAAACAGTCTGTAATGAGAGCGCTTGCAAGCTCTTATGCAGGAAGAAAACAGAAAAAACGTCAGTTCAGACAGCTCTGGATCGCACGTATCAACGCGGCTGCAAGAATGAATGGATTATCTTACAGCAAAATGATGCATGGCCTGAAAGTTGCAAACATTGATATCAACAGAAAAATGCTTGCAGAGATGGCAGTAAACGATGCAGAGGGATTCGCAGCACTGGCTGAGATTGCAAAAAAAGCAGTTGCATAAATATGTGCATAAGGGAAACCGCGGCATCCAAAAGATGCGGCGGTTTCTTTTATGAAATTTATATAAATTACCACTTGCATAAAAAAAAACATAATGCTATAATCAAATACATTAAAGCATTAGCGAACGAAAGTCAGAGGGAAAGCCAAAGCCGGCTGGGAGTCCAGTGGGCTTTTTTAACCTTATTTACGGTGAAAATCAATTTACATGTAAAAAAACGAACGGGCAACCGATGGCAGTCGTTATCATTTTAAGGAGGAGATTTGTTATGAGAAACTGGAAAAAAGCATTCAGCGTTACAGCAGCGGTTGCTATGGCGGCAGCTGCAATGGTTCCGACCACTGTTTTTGCAGAGGAAGAGGAAACCTTCAAGATTGGCGTGATCGGTCCTATGACTGGTGATTATGCACAGTATGGTACCAACGTATACAATGCCGCAGTACTTGCAGCAGAAGATGTCAACGCAAACGGCGGATTTAACGGCTATCAGATTGAGATTCTGGATGCCGGCGATGACACAGGCGATCCGGAGAAGGCTGTAAATGCTTACAACGACCTTCTGGACAACGGAATGCAGATGCTCTGCGGTACAGTAACTTCCGCACCTTGTATTGCAGTTGGAGCAGAAGCTGCAGAGAGCACTTTCCTGTTCACACCTTCCGGAACAGCGGTAGACTGCATCACAGCAGGATCCAATGAGTTCCGTATGTGCTTTACAGACCCTATGCAGGGAACAAAATCCGCTCAGTTTATTTCTGAGCACGAACTGGCAACAAAGGTAGCGGTTCTTTATGACTCCATGGCAGACTACAACGTAGGTATCCATGACGCTTTCGTGGAAGCTGCATCTGAATACGGCCTGGAAGTTGTAGCTGACGAGGCTTACACAACAGACAGCAACACGGACTTTTCCGTACAGCTTTCCAAGATTAAAGACAGCGGCGCAGAGCTTCTGTTCCTTCCGAACTATTATTCCGATAACGCTCTGATTCTTCAGCAGGCTTCTGAAGCCGGCATGGACGATCTTACAATTTTCGGTGTAGACGGTATGGATGGTATCCTCAGCGTAGAAAACTTTGATACTTCTCTGGCAGAGGGCGTTATGCTTCTGACTCCATTCTCCGCAACAGGTGAGGATGAGGCTACACAGAACTTTGTAAAAGCTTACAACGAAGCATACAATAACGAAACACCGAACCAGTTTGCAGCAGATGCTTATGATGTAATCCAGGCAATGAAGCTGGCAGCAGACGATGCGGGAATCACACCGGATATGTCAAATGAGGACATCAGCGCAGCTATGACGGAATCTATGATGAACATTGAGCTTGACGGTCTTACCGGAAAAGCAAAATGGACAGAAGACGGTGAATGTGATAAAGAGCCAAGAGCTTTCGTTATCCAGGACGGCGTTTACGTAGAGGTTGAATAATAAGAAAGCAGACGACTGCTGATTTTGGGGACGGAGGACGGTTTCCTGTAATGAAGGACCGTCCTCCTTCTCTATGCAGCAATAAACTTACTTTAAGAGGTGCACTATGAGTTTTATATCTTACTTAAAAGATGGAATTAACCTGGGCAGTATCTATGCGATCATCGCTCTTGGCTATACAATGGTGTACGGTATTGCAAAGATGCTGAATTTTGCTCACGGCGATGTTATCATGGTAGGAGCATTTGTGATTCTCACTGCAATTACCAGGGGAGGCATGTCGCCTGTCCTTGCTGTGGTGATTTCGATTATATTCTGTACAATTCTTGGCGTAGTTGTTGAGAAAGTGGCATACCGTCCTCTTCGGAAGGCGTCATCCAATCTTGCGGTACTGATTACGGCAATTGGTGTCAGCTATCTTCTCCAGAATCTGGCCCTGCTGATTTTCGGCGCGGACGCCAAGAGCTTTGTGAATGTGATTAATGTGCCGTCTCTGGAATTGTTTGGGGGACAGCTTGTGATTAAGGGAGTGACAATTGTAACAGTGATTGCCTGTATTATCATTATGGTGGGGCTTACTCTGTTTGTTCAGAAAACAAAGCCCGGACGCGCCATGCAGGCAGTATCTGAGGACCGTGACGCTGCACAGCTGATGGGAGTCAATGTCAATGCTACGATCTCCCTGACTTTCGCCATCGGTTCCGGACTTGCGGCTATTGCAGGCCTTCTGCTCTGTTCCGCTTACCCGACGCTGACTCCATATACAGGAGCCATGCCGGGCATTAAAGCTTTCGTTGCCGCTGTATTCGGCGGAATCGGTTCTATTCCGGGAGCAATGGTAGGCGGAATTCTTCTTGGCATTATTGAAATCTTCGGCAGAGCCTATATTTCTTCCCAGGTGGCGGATGCCATTGTTTTCGGCGTGCTGATTATCGTACTCCTTGTAAAACCGACAGGTCTGTTTGGAAAGAACATCCAGGAGAAAGTGTAAGGTGGCCGCTATGAAGAATAAGATGAATAAAACGACAAAAAATAATTTTATTACTTATGGAATCGTAATTGTCATGTTTGTGGTGGTTCAGATTCTGTCCTCAACAGGAAATCTGTCCAGACTTCTTACCGGACTTCTTGTCCCGCTGTGCGTATATGTGATTGCCGCAGTGTCATTGAATCTGGTGGTAGGATTTTCGGGGGAACTGAGTTTGGGGCATGCCGGTTTTATGTGTGTGGGAGCTTACTCCAGCGCCCTGTTTTCACATGTAGCTGCAGATACCATCCCTACAGTGCCGAGATTTATCCTGGCAATTCTGGTAGGAGCGATTGTGGCCGGCATTTTTGGAATTATTATCGGAATCCCGGTACTGAGACTCCGGGGAGACTATCTGGCGATTGTCACCCTGGCTTTCGGCGAGATCATCAAAAACCTGATCAATATTCTGTATGTAGGCGTGGATGAAAATGGCCTTCATGTCGCTACCAGCTCTGCCGGAATCAAACTGGAGGCCGGCGGAAAACAAATATTGAAAGGCGCGCTGGGAATCTCCGGAACCGCTACACTCTATAAGGATATTAAAGACTATTTCTTCCCGATAGGAATTATACTGGTTCTGATTACCCTGTTTATTGTGCAGAACCTTGTAAATTCCAGAAGCGGACGTGCGATTATGTCTACAAGGGACAACCGGATTGCGGCGGAATCTGTAGGAATTAATGTGACGAAATATAAGCTTCTTGCATTCACGGTATCTGCCGCTCTGGCAGGCGTTGCGGGAGTGCTTTACGCCCATAATCTTTCCATGCTGAAAGTATCGGTATTTGACTATAATATGTCTATTTTGATACTGGTCTATGTGGTGCTTGGAGGAATCGGAAGTCTCAGAGGTTCTATGATCGCAGCGATTATTCTCTATGCCCTTCCGGAGCTGCTGCGCGGATTCTCAAACTATCGTATGCTGATTTATGCGATTGTTCTGATTATCATGATGCTCTTTAACTGGGCTCCTGCGGCGAGAGACTGGAGAAGCCGGATGATAGAAAAAATCAAGGGCGGAAACAAGAAAAAGGAGGCGGCTTGATATGGCGATGCTGGAAGTAAACCATTTGTCTATTCAGTTCGGCGGTCTTCGGGCGGTTGACAGCTTTCATGTGAATATTGAAGAAGGGGAGCTGTACGGACTGATCGGCCCCAACGGCGCCGGGAAGACGACCATTTTTAACCTCCTTACCGGAGTATATAAACCTACCGAGGGAATTATTAAGCTGGACGGCAGAGATATTACAGGAAAAAGCACGATTGAGATCAATAAGGCGGGAATCGCCAGAACTTTCCAGAATATCCGTCTGTTTAAGGACATGCCCGTTCTGGACAATGTAAAGGTGGGACTTCACAATCATCACAGTTATTCCACCCTGACAGGCATTTTACGTCTGCCGAAATATTTTAAAGTGGAAAAAGAAATGAACGAGCGGGCAATGGAGATCCTGAAAGTGTTTGACCTTGATAAAGAGGCGGACTATCTGGCCGGGAACCTTCCTTATGGAAAACAGCGTAAGCTGGAAATTGCCCGTGCCCTTGCCACAGATCCGAAACTCCTTCTTCTGGACGAGCCGGCTGCCGGCATGAATCCTAATGAAACCCAGGAACTGATGGACACAATCCGTTTTGTGAGAGAGCATTTTCATATGACGATTCTCCTGATTGAGCACGATATGAAGCTGGTAAGCGGAATCTGTGAAAGACTGACAGTGCTGAATTTCGGACAGGTTCTGGCAGAAGGGGAAACGTCTGCCGTGCTGAACGATCCGGCAGTTATCACTGCATATCTGGGAGAATAGGAGGAACGAGACGATGGCAATGTTGGAAGTAAAGGACCTCCAGGTCTATTATGGTGTAATTCAGGCCTTGAAGGGCATCTCCTTTGAGGTAAATCAGGGGGAGGTCATCGCCCTGATCGGCGCGAACGGCGCGGGAAAAACAACCACTCTTCAGACTCTTACAGGAATTATTCCCGCTAAGTCCGGCAGTATTTCCTTTGAGGGACGGGACATTACCAAGGTACCTGCCCATAAGATTGTAGAGATGGGCATGGCCCATGTTCCGGAAGGAAGACGTGTATTTGCAGAAATGTCAGTTTATGAAAACCTGCTGATGGGAGCCTATACCCGTAAAGATAAAAACGAAATCTCCCAGAGCCTTGCGAATGTCTATAAGAGATTTCCCCGTCTGGAAGAGCGTAAAAATCAGAGAGCAGGCACGCTGTCCGGCGGTGAGCAGCAGATGCTCGCCATGGGCCGTGCGCTGATGAGCAATCCCAGAATTATTTTGATGGATGAGCCGTCCATGGGACTTTCTCCGATTTTTGTAAATGAAATTTTTGATATCATCAAAGAGGTAAGCGAGGGCGGTACGACAGTTCTTCTGGTAGAGCAGAATGCGAAGAAGGCGCTCTCCATCGCGGACAGGGCTTATGTTCTGGAGACAGGAAATATTACTCTCAGCGGCAAAGCAGAAGACCTTCTGAATGATGAATCCGTTCAGAAAGCTTATCTGGGAGAATAAAACGGTTCTGTGCAGATAAAGAAAGAACATCTGCGGAGGATCAGACGAGGAGGAGAGAACATGGAAAAAGTTGTAATTTCAATTGCAAGACAGTATGGCAGCGGCGGACGTACCGTAGGCGAGATGCTGGCAAAGAAATTGGGCATTTCCTATTATGATAAACAGATTATCCGTATGGCTTCCGATGAGAGCGGAATTGATCTCAGCCTTTTTGGAAAGGTGGAAGACGGGGCAAAGGTAAAACCGTCTTTGTTTAACAGAAGCGGCCTGTATAAAGGAGAGCTGATTCAGCCGGACAGCCGTGAATTTATCTCTGATGAAAATATTTTCAATTATCAGGCAAAAATTGTGCGTGATCTTGCAGAAAAGGAATCGTTTGTAATTGTGGGCAGATGTGTCAACTATGTTCTGAAAGACCGCCCCAATACGCTTCGTGTATTTATCCATGCGCCCTGGGAATACCGGGTGGAGCAGGCTTCAAAAAAGATTTCAGGTTCCAGAGAAGATGTGGAAAAATTTCTTCTGAAGGACGATAAAAGAAAAAAAGACTATTATCGTAAGTTTGCCGGCGGAGTGTGGAACGATGCGACAAATTATGATCTGTGCCTGAACAGCAGTAAGCTGGGATTTGAGAAATGCGTGGAGGCTATTGAAGCCCAGATGAAGATTATGATGGGCAAATAATAACGGAAACCAGGGATGCCGTCCGTTTCGCTGAGAAAACGGACGGTATTTTTCTATATATTCTTTTCATATACTGTGAAGAAAGAGAGGAAAGATCCAGATGCATATTTTGAGTCTGCGGTCCAAGAGGCAGAGATTTATATGGAAAAGAAAAAACTGTGGCTGGCGCTGACAGTGACGGTGACTGTTCTGTTATCCGCAGTATCTGTCGGAAAGGAAAAATGGAAACAGGCGGTTGCCAGAACGGAGAAGCAGAGAACAGAAGAAAAAATGCAGACAACGGCGGACGATACGCCGCCTCTGGCAGCCCTTACTTTTGACGACGGTCCCAGCGCGGTATACACTCCGAAACTTCTTGACGGGCTGAAGGAAAGAGGGGTAAAGGCATCCTTTTTTCTTCTTGGGAGAAATATCCCGGGAAACGAGGAGATTGTGAAAAGAATGCAGAAGGAAGGGCATCTGATCGGAAATCATACTTATAATCATGTTCAGCTGAATACACTTTCCGAAACCAGGGCCCGGGAAGAAATCCTGAAAACCAATAATGCTATTTATGAAGCTGCCGGCATATATCCTCAGTATATGCGCCCTCCGTTTGGCGCCTGGAAAAAGAATATGGAGCTTTGCGTGGAAATGATTCCCGTATTCTGGAACATTGACACTATGGACTGGAAAACTCAGGACGTTTCCTCTGTCCTGGAAATTGTCTTTACAGAAATAAAAGACGGAGCCATCATTCTCATGCATGACGAATACGAGGAAAGCGTTGCCGCGGCCCTGGCTGTTGCAGACCGCCTCCTGGAGGATGGGTATCAGCTGGTTACCGTGGACCGTCTGATCGTGCCCTGACGGGAACAATGGGAGACTTGCTTTTTTCTGCATTTTTCGTTATACTGTACTTTATTAAATAACTGTATACGAAGGAGCTGTGAGGTATGAATCGGTTGTTCAGCATGGATAATAAATTTTTTGTTTTTATGGGAAAGGTGGCGGATCTCTGCATTCTGAACCTGATCTGTCTGGTCTGCTGTATTCCTATTATTACTGCGGGGGCTTCCATTACAGCTCTTTATTATGTGACGCTGAAAATGGTAAGAAATGAGGAGGCTTATATATTCCGAAGCTTTTTCAAATCTTTCAGGCAAAATTTCAAACAGGCGACGATTATCCATCTGATTATGGTGGCTGCGGCCGTTCTTCTTTATCTGGATACCAATATCGTAAAAGTTATGGGAGAACCTGCGTCCAGCATTATGTCGGTGATCTTTGCGGTATTTTCCCTGCTGTACGCAATGATACTGCTGTATCTTTATCCGATTCTGGCAAAATTTTATAACTCTGTGAAAAATACATTTACGAATGCGGTGCTTATGGCGATACGCCATCTGCCATACACAATTATTATGCTGATTATCTGCATCCTTCCTGTTCTGATCTTTTTTGTCCCGTCGCTTCAGATACAGATGACGCTGATTCTGCTGTTTATACTGTTTGGCTTTGCCGCCATCGCATACTGCAATTCTTATTTCTTTGTAAAAATTTTTGATAAGTACATTCCGGCGGAAGATCAAGAGGCGGACGGAGGCGTATCCTGATGAATAAAGTGCAGGTGCCTGAGAGAAAAGAAGAATGTCTCTGCAGGAATTGGAATGGAAAACCCTACCGCTCCCTGGACTATATGCTCAGGGAGCGATTTGGTGAAAAAGTATATAAGGTAGCGCTGAACGGCGGAATGTCCTGCCCCAACAGGGACGGAACACTGGGTACAGGAGGCTGTATTTTCTGCAGCCAGGGAGGAAGCGGAGATTTTGCCGCAGATGCGGCCCTTTCTGTTTCCAGCCAGATAGATGCACAGATTGCCGCCCTGGAGCGAAAGCGCCCTATAAAAAAGTATATCGCATATTTTCAGGCGTATACAAATACTTACGGTCCCACAGAATATCTTCGCAGAATCTACACGGAAGCGATTTCTCATCCCAAGATTGTGGCAATGTCCATAGGAACACGGCCGGATTGTCTGGGAAAGGAAGTACTTGACCTGCTGGAGGAAATGAACCGAATCAAACCTGTGTGGGTGGAACTGGGGCTTCAGACAATTCATGAGAGAACGGCAGAGTATATCCGCAGAGGATATCCTCTTTCCTGTTTTGAGGAGGCTGCAGAAAATCTCCGCTCCAGAGGGATTGAGGTGATTGTTCATACAATACTGGGACTGCCGGGAGAAAGTCGGGAAGATATCTGCGCGACGATGGAATATCTGAATGAAAAGGACATTCAGGGAGTGAAACTGCAGCTGCTTCATGTTCTGAAAGGAACAGATCTTGCATATGATTATGCTGCGGGGAAATTTCGCGTTTTTGAGAGAGAAGAATATCTGGATGTTCTGATTGCGTGTCTGGAGCGCTTAAGACCGGAAATTGTGATCCACAGGATAACGGGAGACGGGCCGAAGGAGCTTTTGCTGGCGCCTCTTTGGGCCAGCAGGAAAAGAGAAGTCCTGAATCTGCTCCACCACCGGATGAAAGAACTCGGAAGCTACCAGGGAAAGCAGTATATTTCTCTGCATAAGTGAGAAAGAGGTGATAAAATGTCAGAACCATTTACCCTGTATAAACTGATTGTCTTATATATGGCCCAGCAGTCCGGAGGGGAACTCACCAATTCCCGGATTTCGGAATTTATTCTTGACAGAGACTACACGGACTATCTGCATCTTCAGCAGGTGCTGTCGGAACTTGTTGAGACGGGACTGATGAAAAAGCGCACGGTGGAGAACAGTTCTCATTATGAAATTACCGAGGAGGGGAAAAAGACTCTCTATTATTTTGAGAAGGATCTGTCTGGTGAGATAAAAAAAGAAATTGTGGATTTTCTGGAAGACTGCGGGCGGAAGATTGAGAAGAGAATCCAGATGCCTGCCGATTATTTTACAACGCCGCAGGGCGGATATGCGGTGCGGTGCCAGTATATTGAAAAAGATGTTACAGTACTGGATCTGACCCTGAATGCCCCGAACCTGGAGGCAGCCAGGGCCATATGCAGAAACTGGCCAAGAAAGAGTTCTGACATCTATGCAGCTGTTATGGGAGAATTGATTTAAGATTCTCCCTTTATTTTTTTCAGATTTTCTTTGAGAATTTTTTCATATCCCATGTCGCTGAGCTCATAGAAATGTTCCCCCAGGATTTCTGTGGGCAGATATTGCTGCTCTACATAATGATTCGGATAATTGTGGGCGTATTTGTATCCGATGCCGCGCCCCAGTTTTTCATGTCCGCCGTAATGCGCATCCTGAAGATGGGAGGGCACGGTTGTTTTTGTACGTTTTACAGACTCCGTGGCTGCGGAAATGGCATTCACCGCCGAGTTGCTTTTGGGGGCGCAGGCCATGTAAGAGGCAGCCTGGGAGAGGATAATCTGTGATTCCGGCATGCCTACCCGTTCCACAGCCTGAGCGGCTGCAGCAGCCACGCAGATGGCCTGGGGATCTGCATTCCCGATATCTTCTGATGCCAGTATCATTATGCGTCTGGCGATAAATTTAACGTCTTCCCCGGCGTACAGCATTTTCGCGAGATAGTAAACAGCCGCATCCGGATCTGAGCCCCGCATACTTTTAATAAAGGCGGAAATGATGTCGTAATGGTTGTCCCCGTCTTTATCGTAGTGGACAACACGTTTCTGGATACATTCAGAAGCCACTTCCAGGGTCAGATGAATATAACCGTCGCTTCCGCGGGGGGTGGTGAGAATTCCAAGCTCAACAGCGTTGAGAGCATTCCGTGCGTCACCTCCAGCCATGTCGGCGAGAAATTCCAGGGCGTCTTCCTGGATAACCGCGCGGTAATCGCCCATTCCTTTTTCACAGTCATTTACAGCCCGGAGAATCAGTTCGCGGATATTTTCTTTGCTGAGGGGCTTCAGTTCGAAAATAATGGATCGTGACAAAAGCGCGCTGTTGACTTCAAAATATGGATTTTCGGTGGTTGCCCCAATGAGAATGACGGTTCCGTCCTCCACAAAGGGAAGAAGATAATCCTGCTGGCTTTTGTTGAAACGATGAATCTCGTCAATAAAGAGAATTGTTTTTCTGCCGTACATTCCCAGGCTGTCCTGGGCTTCTTTCACTACATTCTCCATGTCTTTTTTGCCTGCGGAGGTGGCGTTGATCTGTGTGAAATTAGCGCTGGTGGTGCTTGCGATCACTTTTGCCAATGTTGTTTTACCTGTGCCGGGAGGCCCGTAAAAGATAACAGAGGTCAGTTTATCTGCCTGAATTGCACGATAAAGAAGCTTATCCCTGCCTACGATATGTTCCTGCCCGACTACTTCATCCAGTGTGGCGGGACGCATGCGGGAGGCTAGAGGAGATTCTCTGTCCAGAGTTTTTGATTTTGCGTATTCAAATAGATCCATGATTTATGCTCCGTTCTGAAATATAATCGTACATTTGTTCTTTATATGCTTCCAGTATACTTTATTCATGAAATTATTTCAACAGCAAAAAAAACTTGCTTATCACGTGTTAAAGTGTTAAAATGTGAGAAGCGATATTTTTAGGAAAAGAACTAAAGGAGCTGACATTATGGGTAAGAAAATCAGAACTGAAGAGGTGGATCACCTATTTGAAGCGATTCTTTGTCTGAGGAATAAGGAGGAATGTTATACATTCTTTGAAGACGTGTGCACGATCAATGAACTCCTTTCCCTGTCTCAGCGTTTTGAAGTGGCGAAGATGCTTACTGACAAACGTACATATCTTGATATTTCAGAAAAGACAGGTGCTTCTACAGCCACAATCAGCAGAGTTAACCGTTCGCTGAATTATGGAAATGACGGTTATGAGATGGTTTTTTCCAGACTTAAGGAGAAAGAAGAAGCAAAAAAGGAATCTGAGAAAAACGAATAATATATGAAAAAAGAGCAGTGAAGCGGTATTGTGCACCGTGCACTGCTCTTTTTGCTGTTTATTCATCGGAAACACTGTCTGAGAGGCGCCCGGAGGTCATGTATTCATAGACGGCGGAAGAGATCCCGGCTATGGAAGACTGCGCGGAAGCAGCGTCACTTACCTGACCGGACAGTATGCAGATGACATAGGGATGAGCGCTGTCCAACACAAGGGCGGCGTCATTTTCGATGCTGCCGGAGGCTTCCGTACTTTTTACCTCTCCTGTTTTGTTCGGGGTTTCGATGCCCTCAGGTATTCCGGCGCAAATCAGATTTTTGGCTGTCTGCTGTTTCAGAAGATCCAGCATTTCCCGGGAGGCCGTCTCATTTACCAGAGTTTCATGATAAATTTCTGACAGGATCCGGCAGCAGTCAGAGGCGCTTGTTGTATTGGAAGAAGGATCCTGCTCCGGAAACTCGCTGGTAAGCTGCGTAGAGGTATACCCGTGATCTCTGCAGAACTGGCTGACCAGAGAGGCACCTGCAGAAAAATCCCCTTCGCCGAGAAGCCGTACAAGCTCATTGGCGGCATCGGCGCTGTCGGCAGTGATCATCTGTGTCAGCAGGGGCTTTAAAGTGCTTTCGTATTCGGGGGAAGCTGTTTCGTCAGAACTGTTATATACCAGATGTTCATATACACTTCCCATAACAAAAAGCTTGATCATGCCGGCTGCCGCCATGGACTGATCTGCGTGTATCGTACTGTAATCTTCGGTGTTCAGATCCATAACCGCTGCCGCCCAGGATTCTCCCGCTGCTTCCAGTCCGTCCAGATACTGTGACTCCAGAGAGGCCGTCAGGTCTTCCAGATGCTGTCCGAGACCGGTATTCTGCGGCGCCACAATGCTGAAGTATTCGTCAATTCCATCCGCAATGCTTCTTGCCATAATTTCATGATTTGCAGTGTTGGTAATGTAGAGATCATCGTTTTGATTGCTCATAAAGCCCATTTCAAGAATCGCTACAGGAACAGTGCTCCAGTTGGTGCCTGTCATATTGTCCGCAGAAATAACGCCCAGGTTGCCCAGACCAGTGGAAGCGCAGTAGTGATTAATGATGCAGGAGGCGAGGGTGCCGCTTTTTTCTATTATATTCTGATCCAGGTAGGCATTGGCGGAAGTGGGCGCCATGGTGAGGGCTCCGGAGGCCGAGGAACTGCTGTCGCCATTGGCGTGGATCCGTACGGTGATATCGGCGCCTTCCCTGGTGGCGAGTTCGGCCCGCTCTTTGTTGCTGATTGCGGTATCGTTGTCTGTTCTGGTCATCACTACCCGGTATCCTCTCGCGGCAAGCTCATTCTGGAGAGCAAGGGAAACCTGGAGATTCACCTCGTATTCCGGAACACCGGAGTATGCGCCCTGAGTTCCTGTGGTAGCTTTCGGCTTGGTTTCTGATGAGCCGGGAGCCATGGGTTCCGGCTCGCTCATATCCACCCAGGATCCCTGATGCCCGGGATCAATGACGACTGTAAAACTGCTGTCGTCTGCAGAAGACGGGGAGGACGCGGTGTTTGCGGCTGCCCAGTCCATGCCGTTTGCGGCATCCGCAGCACTGCTGTCCTCTTGGGTTTGGGCCTGGGAAGCTGCCGGGGGACCTATGGTTGCCTGTCCCTCCTCGCTTTCGTAGGAAGGCGTTTCATCGGCGGCAGATACCAAAAAAGAAAATGACAAAAGCAAAGCTGCGGACAAAAATGATGCTAAAAAAATTCTCATTTGATTCCTCCTTAAAACAACGGCAGAAAGCCGTGCTGTAAAAGTAAAAAGATTTCTGCTTCCAGAAAATACGCTTTGCGGGATTCTGGATCTTACAAAAAAATATCCCTTATATGATAATCTAAAATAAATAATTTGAAAAGTATTTCTTAATGCGTCCGGCTGATTCGCAAGGGAAGGCCGGAAAAATATAAAATACTTGAAACTGCTCTGAAATATATTTATAATAATACCATAAGATCGAAAAAGTATCAGTATATTACGGGCCTGCTTTATATTGTTCAGAATCAGCTGTCTGAAGGAAAAGCAGGATGAGGAAGGAATGAAAAAGCGACATGCACAATTCACTCTTGAAAAAAACAGGAATCGCTGCTTTGGCTGTCTGCCTGCTGTTCTCTCAGGCAGGATGCGGACTGGGAAAAGAGACGGATACAGTGGAAGAAACTGCCAGAGCGGCGGAAACGCCTTCGCCGGAACCGGCAGATGAAACAGAAGACTCCGGGACATCCGCCCAGGAGGGCGTAGTGGGTCCGATGCCCCAGACGACAGAAGCGGCGGAGACTCCGTCGCCGGCAGTGACAGAAGCTGCCGGAATTTCCGAGGGGCCGGAACCGGAGACCTCCGGAGAGGGAGGACAGTCGGAGGGAACTCTGTCGCCGCCTTCGGAATCGGCAGGTGACAGCGTCTTCGGACAGTCAGAAACATCGGAACCGGCTACGGACGAGAGAATGCAGACATTGCTGTCAAGTCTTGCGTTTCCCTCCGGAAACGGAACCTGGTCGGCGTATATATGCAATCTTGCGGAAAATACCGAGGGAGCCGTCAATCCTCAGAGACAGCAGGCGGCAAGCCTTATTAAACTTTTTATCATGGGAGCGGTTTATGAAAACTATGACCGCCTGATCTCCCAATACGGCCAGGAAAGCGTAGAGGGCAACCTGTATTCCATGATTACGGTCAGCGACAACGATGCGGCGAATACCCTTGTAAGCTATCTGGGAGGCGGAGACGGGACGGCC
>DWYN01000038.1 GCA_019118645.1 Candidatus Blautia excrementipullorum
TATATGGTTTCCACCGCCTTATCAAAACACCTGGTAGGTCTGGGAATGACCGTGACGGTCACGGGCTCTATCGTCGGGGTTATGTCTTTTGCCTCTATGCTGACTCGCCCGGTATCCGGCTGGATCAGCGACCGGCTGAATCAGAAGTGGCTGCTGTCGGGGGCGTTGGCTGTTAATTTTGTCTGCGTATTGGGTTACGGAGCCGCTACAACTGTCGCTGTATTTATCTTTCTGCGAATCCTGCATGGGATTGCCTTCGGCCTGGTTACGACCGTTACCATGGTTTTGGTTTCTTCGTTTATCCCGGTAGGCCGGATGGGGGAGGGAATGGGATACTTTGGTTTGGCGCAGACATTGGCTGTCGCCATTGGGCCCAGTATTTCCCTGGCGCTGTATGATGCGGTCGGCGGGCAGAACATGTTTTTAGCCGCGGCTTTTTGTGTTGCCGTCTCCTTTATGTCGGCCCAGTTTATGCGGTATACACCGGAAAAAGGCGTTAGCCGCAAAAGTAATGCTTTTCGTTTCCGTTTCCGGGATCTGATTGCGAAGGAGGCTTTGATTTATGCAGTTATAACCATGGCTCTTTCCTCGGTAAATGGGATTGAAAAGTAAGCGTAAAACTAATCGGCGGCTTGAGAGGCTTTTGTGAATATGGGATAATATTTCCATATAGCAGCGGCTAGTATACGCGACTGGAAGATAGTATACGCCAGTCGTGTATAGTCGTAGATTTGGAGGTATTTTTGTGGAGCAAAAATTACAGACACTGAATCAGCAGAACAAACTGACGTTATGGTCGGAGCGGATTTCCGCCTGTCGGGAAAGTGGTCAGAGTGTGAAAACCTGGTGCAAAGACCATAACATCTGTGAGGCTACCTTTTACAAATGGCAGAAAAAGTTGTTTGAAATAGTCAATCATCAGCAGACCTGCTTTGCAGAAGTTACACCTCTGGTACAGAATACCAACACTATTGCCGTTACTGTTCGAATTGCTGGAGCAGAAGCGGACATTCACAGTGGTGCAGATGCAGCAACAGTAGAAACTGTATTGCGAATTTTGCAATCATGCTGAGCGACTTTACTGGAGCCGACAAGGTGTACATCGCCTGTGGCTATACAGATTTGCGCCGAGGGATTGATGGTCTGGCAGCAATCGTTCAGCAGGAGTTTTCTCTGGATCCATTTACCAATACACTGTTCTTGTTCTGCGGCAGACGCCGGGATCGAATCAAAGCCCTGTATTGGGAAGGCAATGGTTTCATACTGTTGTATAAACGATTGGAGTCGGGTTCTTTCCAGTGGCCGCGTTCGGAGAGTGAAGCCAGGATGCTGACCCCGCAGCAATATCGCTGGCTGATGGAAGGACTCAGTATTGACCAGCCCAGGGCACATAAGCCAGTGAAAGGACTGGAAATTATCTAAAAACAGTATACTTTTTTAAGCGAATGTGGTATCATAGACCCATGAAAAGTATGGAAAACAAAGAGGAAATGATCACAATTCCCCGTGCGGAATATGAAGCACAGAAGCAGCAGATATTGAAACTGGAACAGCAGGTATCGCTTCTGATGGAAGCAATGCGGCTGAACCGGCATAAACGGTTTGGAGCGTCTTCTGAAAAGACAGAGGATGAATCCGCAGAACAACTGAACTTTCTGTTTAATGAAGCGGAAGTTTATGCGGAAAAAACAGCAGAAGAACCGGCCACAGTCGTCACTGCATACAAGCGTCGTAAAAAGCAGGAATATACACTGGATAATCTCCCGGAAGGAGTCCCCACAGAGTTGGTGGAACACCGTTTGGAGGGGGATGATTTAGTGTGCCCAAAATGCGGGGACACCATGACCGAAATCGGCAAGGACGTGGTTAAAAAACTCAAAATCATTCCTGCCAAAGTAGTTGTGGAAGAACACCATTACTTTACCTACGCCTGTCAGAAATGCAGCCGTGAAAGCACGGAAACCCCTGTTATCAAAGCACCGAAAGAGAAGAATATCATTTCCGGCAGCTTTGCAACGCCTGAGGCCATTGCCCATATTATGACCCAGAAGTTTGTCATGGGCTCTCCTCTGTATCGACAGGAGCAGGAACTGAGCCGCCAGAGAATTCCGTTAAGCCGCCAGACAATGTCCAATTGGATTTTGAAAGCGGCTGAGGATTATCTGATGCCGGTCTATGAACATCTGCATAAAGAGCTGCTCAGCCGAGAGGTACTTCATGCAGATGAAACTACACTGCAGGTTTTGCATGAACCGGGAAAGAAAGCACAGAGTGAAAGTTATATGTGGCTTTACCGGACAAGTGGAGATACCAGTCAGCCAGTGGTTTTATATGAGTATCAACCAAGCCGAAGTTCCCAAAATCCCAGGAATTTCCTGCATGAATTCACAGGCTACTTACATACGGACGGTTATTCCGGGTATCATAATCTGCCTGAAAATATTACGGTAGTTGGATGCTGGGCCCATGCCAGACGGAAGTTTGATGAAGCGGTGAAATCTCTGCCCAAAAACAAGGCAAAAGGGAGCTCCGCAGCTCAGGGATTAGCTTACTGTACCAGGCTTTTTGAAATTGAAAAAGATTTGGCGGACTTATCCCCCAATGATCGATATGTTCAGCGACTGGAACAGGAAAAACCTGTACTGGACGCTTTTTTGGCATGGGCAAATGTAAGAACTGCGGCACCTAAGTCTGCTTTGGGTAAAGCGCTCACCTATGTAAAGGAGCAATGGCCTTATCTGACCAATTACCTTAAGGATGGCAGACTGGAACTTTCCAACAATCGGGCAGAAAGAAGCATTAAGCCTTTTGTGATTGATCGCAAGAACTTTCTGTTTGCCAATACACCTAAGGGAGCTACTGGCAGTGCGGTAATTTTCAGTATCATCCAGACTGCTATTGAGAATGGACTGGATCCTTACAGATATTTGACCTGGTTCATGAAAACAGCTGCTTCCTCAGATTTTACTCAGCCAGAAGAATTTCGCAAGCTGCTGCCCTGGTATGCTCCCTCGGAATGTCGAACCAAGTAAATGTAAATATGAATTTGCCGTCTCAGTAAATGTTCTCTGAGACGGCATTTTTGATATGCAGGTTGATTTGACGCTTACTTTATTTCTATGGGCAAGTTGCTAAATTTTCAATTTTGCTTAATTTATTAAGAAATTTATGCTGCCAGCATACCAAAAATGATTTCAAATGTGCTATGATAGAAAAAAGGGCTATTTTTCGACATTTTCGGTTCATAAACCAAGAATTTTTCGATGCAGAAAATTGTATGCAAAGTTAGTG
>DWYN01000039.1 GCA_019118645.1 Candidatus Blautia excrementipullorum
ATGTATTATGAGTAAAATCTGTATGTTTTAAAGCAACGACCTCTCCTATCCTCGCACCCGTAAGAAACATCAGAAGAATTCCTATATTCATCATATCAAGATTATTTTGCAGATAATTTAACATGACTTCCGTTTCTTCTTCATCAAAGACTTCTTCATAATCCTCTTTTATCGTTATATCAAAGTCTTTTTCTGACACATCCAGTTCTTCAAACACAGATTCAACGCGAAAGCCGATCAGTTTTCTTCTTTTCGCGCTTTTTAAGATGCCACGGGTAACTGTCTTTAAATTAGCAAACGCTTTCGTCTTTAAGTCATGTTCCGGTATCTGCTCTTCTAAAAATTCTACAATTTCTTCCGGCTCAATATCTTTGATCCTCTTTTTCCCAAACTCGCTGAAATGTCTTCTAAATGTCTGCGTATCCCTCAAGTGGGTTGACGGAGATTTTTTCTTCATTTTAAGCTTTCGATCATTCCATTCCTCAAAAACATCCTGAATTGTTGGATTTTCTGACTGTTCTCTCCAATAATCAATGACCGCCTGTTCTACATTATCTTTTTCTAAACTCTTTTTTGAATTCTTCCCTTCTCTCTGTCGGGCAAATATGTACGCCAGTATCCATCTGCTCCCTGCCATATTTTATGTGGATGTTTTTCCAACAGTTCCTTTCTTTTGTTCATCTCGATTTGTTCCTGAACATATGACATGTCGATCATACCATTCTCGACGGCATACTGCAATAATTCGGATTCTTCCATAGGCATACGAGTTTCCTCCTTTATGGTTTTTTCCGAATTAACCTCAAATGAAAAAAGCCTATAAAAAAGGGGGGTTTTTACAGCCCTCAATTCAAAAAAATTTCTTCTATTGAACAACTGCCCAGCTATGTCTGTGGAATTACTCCAGTAAAACATATTTTAAAGGGCCGCCTTACTCACGGTTGAAGTCTCAAGTGCGACAGCCCTTTCACCCGCTAAGCTCATTCAAGCGGTACAAGAGCATCGAGCTGCCGGACGAACTGAAAGAGGTGGAAATGACCGATTTCCACTTCAACGTACACATGGACGGGAAGATCACCTTTGAAATTCACTATGAGGAAGGCACACTGCCGGAGGTATTCCCGGAGGCCCGCATCAGAGTAAGTCGGGTGGCGAAGGCCGCAGCCAAAGCCGCCGCGCAGGAAAGCACAGCGGTTATGGCCGTGGAGACTGCCGAGCCGGAAATAGAGGCAGCACCGCAAGAAAGCCCACAAACCAACGAAATCCCGGCGGAAGATCTCGGTGAGCCTACCACGGTGGGAAATGAGCCGGAAGGCATCGAAGCGGCCTATAATGTGACAGGTGTGCGTCGCAAGAAGTGGGTGGCAGCAGTAGGCGAGCCCAGCGTGTGCCTGATGCACGATTGGGTGTACCTGCCGAGCGCATAAAATATACGATTCGCTTCATTTTTTCTAACCACAGAATAGAAAGCACGGTTAGAATCTGTCCCGAAAAATATATAAAATTCGGGACAGATTTGTTTTGACAGCTCGATTTGAACCCAATTTTTGTTTCACTCTTTGTTTTCTCCCCGCTTTTCTAACCACTTTTCTAACCAGAAGTTGACAACAATGGTTAGATTGGTTAGAATATGGATAGAATATTTCCAGGAGGCGAGCAAATGATTTTTCAGGAAAGCGAAACCGTGGAATTAAAGTCTATTGTTGTGGATGACATAAAAAAAGAGATTATAGCTTTTGCAAATTGTGAAGGTGGCAAACTATATATTGGCGTTCAAGACGATGGAACTGTCATCGGTGTGGACGACCCGGACGGAGCCGCCTTACAGGTCAGCAATATGGTGCGGGATGCAATCAAACCAGATTTAACCATGTTCCTGCACTATCAAACGTTGAACGAGGACGGAAAACAGATTGTTGCTATTGATGTTCAGCAGGGAACAGAGCGGCCCTATTATATCGCCAAAAAAGGGTTAAGACCGGAAGGTGTTTTTGTGCGTCAGGGATATTCTTCTGTTCCGGCTACTAATACAGCAATCCGTCGTATGATTAAGGAAACAGATGGAGATCATTTTGAGGATATGCGGTCTTTGGAACAGGATTTGACTTTTGAAGCAGCACGGAAGGAATTTTCTGAAAGAAATATCCCGTTTGACGAGCCGCAGATGAAAACATTAGGAATTATGACCCATGATGGAGTTTATACAAATCTGGGACTTCTGCTGTCCGATCAGTGTGTGCATACGATCAAGGTAGCAGCTTTTGAAGGAACAACACAACAGGAATTTAAGGACCGTAAAGAATTTTCCGGCTCTTTATTCCGGCAGATGGATGAAGTGTATGATTATATTGATTTCCGCAACCAGACTCATTCTACTTTTCAAAAACTGCGCCGGATCGATCAGCGGGATTACCCCGAAACGGCAGTCAGAGAGGCCCTTTTGAATCTGCTTGTGCATCGTGAATATTCCTTCCGAGCCAGCACTTTTATCAACCTTTACGAAGATCGGATTGAGTTCACTTCTATCGGGGGGCTTGTAAGCGGTGTAACCCTGAATGATATTATGATGGGGATTTCTATATGCCGGAATGTAAAACTGGCAAATGTATTTTACCGTTTGGAATTGATTGAAGCCTATGGAACCGGAATGTTAAAAATTCAGGAAGCTTATTCTGAAACCGGAAAAACCCCTAAAATAGAAACTTCCGACAATGCCTTTAAGATTATCCTTCCAAATCTGAATGTGCATACAGAACAGGAAGAACCCGCCACTGACAAGTTAGCAGGAAGCGTTCAGGAGGATTTGGTAATCGATCTGGCAAAAAAACAAGGCACTTTTACAAGAAAAGATTTGGAAAAAACATTGGGAATCAGCCAGACAGCATGTGGCCGGTTATTAAAGCGCATGATGGAGAGCGGTCAGATTGTCCAAGAAGGAAAGGGCAGAAACACGCATTACCGTCTTTCGGAATAAATCACAATCAACGGGGAAACGAGGACTTAGTAGCCCTCGTTTTTCTATGTCAATTTTTAGGAAAGGAAGTGGTTTTGATTACACAAACGGAAGTCAACGCCGTATTTGACGAGCAGGTGAGGCTCTGTGCCGATACACTGCAGAAGAAAACCAAGGAATATACCGGGGATGATACGAACCGGCTGGGAGCATTTAAGTCGGCTGCGGCTTTGCAGCACGCAACGCCCCAACGGGCACTTGCCGGTATAGGAAATTTCCAAGGAAGCCCAAAGCGACCAGCTGCAGGAGAGCAGAACAGGTCAGTGAACGAAACAGTTTGATTCGCCCACTGAGAAAAAGGCAGAAATACAGACAGCCTGCCGCAATCAGTGAACTGATAAAAAGCACCTGCATATTGGAGATGCTCGTTAATGTCAATTTGGTGATCAAGGAGCAAAAGCTTATGGGATATAACAAAAGAAACAATGAGATCAACGCCATCACAAAAGAGAGCATTGCTTTCGCCTATTACGAATTGCTGCAAAAAGAGCAACGTATTTCCGTAACCCTGATCTGCGAGAAGGCCGGAGTGTCCCGCAACGCTTATTACCGCAATTATGGTTCCACAGATGAGATCATTATTTATTGCCTCGTCTCAAAATGGGCAAAGTTTTGTGAAGTACATCCCGTTCCTCCAGAGGATGGGGAAGTGCTGAGACAAAGACTGATTCAGTTTTTTTATTCAGAAAAGGAATTCGTCCGTGCCATTAAAAAGCATGATAAAATCTATTTGATTGAGGATCTTTTCAGAAAGGTCATTGTCCCGGCTGAAGCTGTTGGTATAACAAAATATATTCTGTATATGCTCGCTTATTCAGTTTACGGTATGATCCGGGCAATGATCGATCAGGATTTTTCTGAAACAACGGAACAGATTGAAATGATGTTTGTCGAACATAAGAATATTCAAAGCAAATCACTCCGTATGGAGAAGGATGCTAAAAAACTATGAGTAATGCAAGGGTTCCGTCATCATATGAAAAAACAACGTTCCGCAGTATCACGTCAGGGAATTTAGCGCTGCTGTCTGGCACCTCTCCGTTTCCTGTTTTCTTTTTGCGAGCTCAATTGCTTCTTTTCCACTCATATGATCGATATGCATTTCCAGCATACACAGAGGTTTCCAATCACGTTCAATGGCTATTCTGCGATTTTCCTCTGTATCATCAGGCGCATACTTTAACGCCAGCTTTTCCACAGCAGTCCTCTTTTCGCTGTCATCCTTCAAGATACGCATAGTACCAAACACAATCACACTGCGGAAGTAAGAAGTATATTCCTCCGGCACAGTCTGATCCTGATCAATCACGCAGAAAGATACCTTTGCATTTCTTCTGATGGCATCCAGTTTGTGTCCGCTTCTGGCGCAGTGAAAATATAGCCTTTCTCCGTCGTACACATAGCTGATTGGGACAGCGTAGGGATAGCCGTCATCTCCGGCAAGAGCAAGAATCCCGGAAGTTCCCCGGTTCAAAACAGCATCGCAGTCCTCCTTGGATAATGCCTGTTTTTTTCTCCGCATTTCCCGAAACACGTCTCACACCTCCTGATACAAAAATGTAAAAATCCTCCTTATTCCTCATCTCTGGCCTGCAAAATGAAGAAAAGGCGTAACACAGTGGTCTTCGCTATAGTATAAGCACTCTTTTCTCAAAAATCAAGTGTAAGGAATTATAAGCCAGAACAAAAACCTGACCGTCTCTGTTCTGGCTTATTAAAGAGAAGAACTGTCCTTATAAAAATATAAATGTTTTTGCCTGATAAAAATCTATGCCTGCATCCCGCAGATTTTCTTCGCTGCCTGATCCAACACACTGCTCTCCAGAACCAGCTTCTGGCCAAGCAGCGCTGCCGCTGTAAGCTCCGGCGCTGCCGGCAGAACCGCAAGAATTCTTTCCGGATTCCGGATTGCCTGAGTCATTACCCCACGGCTTATTTCATCCGTTTTGTTCAGCACATAATATACCGGCTTCTGAAGCTTCTCACCCAGCTCCCGGATCTTTTCCGCAAGCTGGACAGATTCATAGGATGGATCGCAGACCATCAGAATCACATCCACCTCATCGTCCAGGCCGCGTCCGAAATGTTCGATTCCGGCTTCCATATCCAGAATGGCAATCTGATTTTCCTCCAGCGCCAGACTGCTGACAAACTGCTTCATCACTGTACCCATGGCACAGGCACAGCCTTCATTCGCCTGATGAATCTTTCCGCTTACCATCAGCTTGATTCCGTTCTTTTCCGTATAATAACCTTCCGGAATATCGTCAAGCTTCCACTGTCCTTCAAAAAACTGATGCGTAAAATCGGAAAGCATCATATCCTTCAGGACCTCTTCTTTGCCCCCGAAAAATCCCGTGAATTCTTTGGGATTTTCCATACCCAGATGACGGTGCAGCCCATAATTCGATTCGTCAGAATCGATGATCAGAACCTCTTTCTCGGCCGCTGCAAGCCTTTCCGCCAGCAGCGACACGATGGTGCTCTTCCCG
>DWYN01000040.1 GCA_019118645.1 Candidatus Blautia excrementipullorum
CAGATAGTGACAGAGCAGGCAAAACCGAACGGAGATTTCCCCACCTGTCCCTATCCGAATCCGGAAGATCCGAAAGCGCTGGAGCTGGGCATTGAGTGGTGTAAAAAGACAGACGCTGACATTCTGATTGCGACTGATCCGGACAGCGACCGACTGGGTGTGGTAGCGAAAAAGGACGGAGAGTATAAGCGTCTGAATGGAAATCAGGTAGGCGTTCTTCTGCTGGATTACATACTGAAAAGCAGAAAAGAAGCCGGCACTCTGCCGGAACATCCGGCTATTGTCAGCACAATTGTAAGTACTGCCATGACGGATAAGATTGCGGAACATTACGGCGCCGAAGTTATCAGGACCCTGACAGGTTTCAAATGGATTGGCGGAGCCGTGGGCCGTCTGGAGCAGGCAGGTGAAGCAGATCGCTTTATTTACGGCTTTGAGGAAAGCTGCGGCTATATGATAGGCGGTTATGTCCGTGATAAGGACGCCGTCGGCGCAGCCATGATTCTCTGCGAACTGGCAGATACCTGCAAGGCACAGGGCAAGACGCTTTGGGATTACCTGGAAGAAATGTATCAGACCTATGGCCGTTACGAGACTACGCTCAAGACTTATCAGTTCAATGGTGAAGAGGCGGATGAGCGCATGAAACGTATCCGTGAAGGCTTAAAGAGCCCGGAAGGAATGACATTCGCCGGATCAAAGGTCACCCGGTACAAAGATTATAAAGACGGACTTGACGGAATTCCGGCTTCCAATGTGCTGCAGCTGTGGATGGAGGACGGTTCTCAGGCCCAGATCCGGCCGTCTGGTACAGAGCCTAAGATTAAGGTGTATACGGAGAGAGTGCAGAACTGAAAGTATAGTGTGTTATAATAATTGAAAAAGAAAACTCCTTTTCAGAAAACAAGAAAAATCTGTTGTCTGAAAGGGAGTTTTTTTATGCAAGTTTAAACAATATTTCGGAAATTAATTTAATGTTAAAATTTAGAAAAAAATTCTTTATTATAAATGAAAAATGACAACATTTAAAAAAATATTTATTTGCGTATTAAATTGGTAAAGTTGATAGAATAAAATCATAAAACGTAAAGGGAGGTACCGAGCGTGGAGATTGATAAAAGCATCATTCAAAATCCTTTGTTGTTTCAAAACAACAGGATTCAACGCTTTTATATCGGAGGAAAGCTGTTGAATGAATGGCGTAAAGAGGAAACGGCAGAAGATTCTCATATGTGTGAAGAGCTGTTGGTTACTTCTATAGGGGCAATTTCTAAAGGTGAGGCGGAAGGATTTGCGGTAAGCAAAACTATCGAATCCCAGGGAAATCTTCTTCTGAGTAATATCATTGCACAGTATCCAAATGAGATACTGGGAGAAGATTTTCAGAAGTATAATCCGGGAAATTTGTCTGTGCTTGCAAGAGTTGGGGATACAAAAGTACGCCTGGTGATGCAGTGCCATCCCAGAAAAGAAGATGCAAAGAAATATTTTCATATGCCTATGGGAAAAACAGAAGCCTGGTATATTGCAAAGACGAGAGATGAGGAAGGGCAGGAGCCTTGTGTCTACGCAGGTTTTCAAAAACATGTGACGCCTCAGCTGTGGAAAGAACTGATTGAAGAGCAGGATGTCAGCCGTATGCTGAAGTGTCTGCATCGGATTCCTGTAAAGGAAGGACAGATGATACTGATTCCGGCAGGTATGCCTCATTGTGTAGGGCCTAACTGTCTGTTTCTGGAATTTCATGAGTGTAATGATGTAACAATCCGGGTAGAAAAGCACATCAATGGCATGACAGTTACCGAAGAAGAAATGTACAATGGATTGTCTCAGGAAGACGGACTTACACTATTTGACTATACGACTTATAGCGAGGAAGAGATTCGGGAAAGAGTTCTCATGAAAGGAACAACTTTGGAGAAAGGAGGAGATTACCAGCTGGAAGAATTAATAGGAAGACAGCAAAATGATTCATTCGGAGTCAATCTGCTGAGCCTGGACGGAAGCTGGATTATGGGACGCCAGCCTTATCACAGAATTGTAATCGCTGTGGACGGAGATATCATACTGGAGACAGAGCATGGAAGAGAAACTCTTATTCAGGGTCACGGGGCATTGATTCCGGCGGAATGCGGTGAGATTCGGATGACAGGAACGAAGTGCAAGGCAGCAATAGGAATTCCGTTTCTGCCAAATTAGGGAAGGAGAGAAGGAAAAGGATGAAGATTGTAGGGGTAGCAGCTTGTACGGCAGGAATTGCACATACTTATATCGCACGGGAAAAACTTCTGAAAGCGGCAAGACTGAGAGGGCATGAAATTACATGCGAGACACAGGGGAATATCGGAATTGAAGATGAATTAAAACCTCAGGACATCCGGGACGCGGATGTGGTTATACTTGCCATTGATATTGCTATCGATAAAATGGAACGATTCGAAGGGAAAAAGGTGATTAAAGTAGACACTTCGACATTAATAAAAAATCCGATAGGTTTTATTCAGAAGGTGGAAAAAGTGATAGGGAAATAGAATACAAAATAAGTTACGGGGGATAAGAGAATGAAAGATATCATTAATGTTAAAGAATTAAAGCAACATATACTGACAGGTATTTCTTACTTTATTCCATTGGTAGTCGGCGCCGGACTGACTATGGCTATAGGACGTGTTCTGGCAGGCCAGTCTCTGGATAATCTGGGAACCAGCGGAATTGGATACTGGATGTATCAGACAGGTTCTTTAGGTATGCAGATGATGGTTCCCATGCTGTGCGCTTACATTGCTTTTTCTATGGGCGGAAAACCTGCTCTGGCGCCTGGTTTTATTATTGGCTGGGTTGCTCAGAATATTAATACAGGATTTATCGGCGGTATGCTGGGAGGTATTGTAGTAGGCGTTGTCGTAAATATCTGCAAGAAGTATATCCGTCTGCCGAAATCGCTGGAAGTTTTAAGAGGTATGCTGATTATTCCGTTTCTGGCAACTGCCGCATCGGGACTTCTTATGTACATTGTAATTCAGGGACCGATTGTATGGCTTATGGGTGTTCTGACAGCATTTTTGGAGAGTATGTCCAGCGGTTCCAAGTTTATATACGGCGGCGTAGTGGGCGCCATGGCTACTTTCGACTTTGGAGGGCCGGTAAATAAGACAGCGACGGCGTTTGTCAATGCTCTGTACGCAGAAGGAATCCGGGATGCCAAAACAGTTCAGATTATTGCCAGCATGATTCAGCCTTTCGGTATCGCTATTTCCTGCCTGATAGCCAGAAATAAATATACAAAGGCAGAAAAGGAAACACTGAAAGCTGCTGTTCCTATGGGATGCTTTATGATTTCTGAAGGCGTAATTCCTATTGCGGCCAGAGATCTGGTAAGAGTAGTATTTGCCTGTGTATGCGGTTCGTTTGTGGCAGGCGGTCTGTCGATGGTATGGGGCAATTCATCTGAACTGCTGAATGGTGGATTTATCGCATTCCCGTTCTTTACATCTCCTGTACAGGGACTTGTTTGTCTGCTTATAGGATCGGTTATTACCGGTGTTATTCTGGCTGTGATTAAAAAGCCGGTGACAGAACTGGAAGAAGGACTGGAAGAGGATTTGGGAAAAGAATTATCCGATGAAGATTTGGATGACATTAATATTGAAGTGATGTAACAGGAGGAAAAAATGCTAGTTAATTTACAGGAAATTCTGGAACCGGCCAGAAAAAACGGATTTGCGGTAGGGGCGTTTAACACTTCTGACCTGGCGCTGGTGAGAGCGGTAACAGAACAGGCAGAGGCAAGCAATACGCCGGCAATTCTGCAGTTTGCACCGGGCGAGTTTAAATACGCCACACCGGATTTTTTCAAATATGTAAGAGAACGTGTGCGAAACAGCCCGGTACCTTTTGCTATCCATCTGGATCATGGAAAAAGTATAGAGGACTGTGCGGCAGCCATAAAAGCCGGTTTCACATCTGTTATGATTGACGGCTCTCTGTTGAGTTATGAGGAAAATCGAAAAGTTACAAAAGAAGTTGTGGATTTTGCTCACAGACTGGGGATTTCCGTGGAAGGAGAACTGGGAACAATAGGAACCATGGGAAATTCTGATGAAGGAGGAGTGGAAAACGTTGTTTACACAAATCCGGAAGAAGTGACAGATTTTGTAGAGTATACCGGATGTGATGCATTGGCTATCGCTATCGGAACGGCTCATGGGATTTATCCGAAGGGCTTTCACCCTCGTTTGCAGATTGAATTACTGAAAGAGATTTCAAAAATCTCAAAAGTACCTTTGGTTCTTCACGGGGGAAGCGACAATGCAGAAGAAGAGATTGCGCAGGCATGCGCTTCAGGCATTCAGAAAGTAAATATATCCAGTGATATTAAACAGGTATTTTTCAAAAAAGTATATGAAATTTACCGGGATACAGGAAACTTTATGCCGCCGCAGGTGTTTAATCCGTCCATAGAAGAAGTAAAAAAGACCGTACAGGAAAAAATGGATTTGTTCGGCTGCACAGGTAAGGCTTCGTTGTATTGGGAGAGATTATGAAGGCGTTCAAGAAAAAAATCTTGATTCATAATATGTTTTTACTACTGACAGAAAATGAATATTTATCTGTCTCAAGAATGGCGTCCATTCTTGGACTCAGTGAAAGTACTGTAAGAAGAAACCTGGACATGCTGGATGAGATGATAGGGGAACTTGGCTATGGAAAATTGCTTAAGGTACCCGGCAAGGGTCTTCATCTGAAGAGAGAGGTAAAGGCAGGGGATAACACAGAACAGATTATACGGGCAATAGGAAATTATGAGTTACAAAATGTAGCGACGGATGAGCAGCAAATCTATCAGTATCTGTTTGAAATACTTTCAACTGCTCCGGGGAAAATAACCCTGGAGCAGTTGAGTCAGACAATGTACGATTCCATACCGGTTGTAAGAAAAAAGCTGGCTGTATGCAGCGAATGGCTGAGTCTTTTCGGACTTCAGGTAAACATAAGAAGAAACTATGGGGTTTCCCTGGAAGGATTTGAAGAAAATATTCGACTCGCCATTTGTCATTTACTGTTAAATAATGAGCTGTACAGTGTGGAAGAAGGTCTGGAAATTTTCGCCGCAGGAGTGAATCAGGAGAAATTAAAAAAGTGTATTTCTGATATGGAAAAAGGATGGAATTTTAAATTTTCAGAAGATTCCTTTTATTCGTTGCTTATCTATGCGGCGCTTTCCATCGTGCGATATAAAAAATGCAGCCTTCATATGGACGAGACAGAACATGACACAGTCTGCCAGTATAATGAGTATAAATGGGCCAAATCTCTGTTTGAGATGATTAATGAAACGTTTTCTACGCATATTGAAGAAGATGAAATTGTGTTTTTTGCAATTCAGCAGCTTTGTTCCGGAACACTGCACAATTTCAGTTTCGAAGATAATATTGCATATCGTTACGACGAAAAATTAAAAGAATTTATTCGAAAAATCATTTCTGTTGTAAGTGAAGTTTTAAATGTTGATTTAACGCAAGACTCAGAATTATATTATGGACTTCTGAATCACATCCGTCCTGCCATATTCCGTATGCGGTTTGAAAAACACAGCACGGATACATTAACAGATTTTATAAAAGAAGAGTATAAAGATACTTTCCGGGTATCCTGGGCGCTGTCAATTTTGTTTGAAGAATATTACCGAATCAATATTTCATCTACCGAACTAAGTTATATTACGTTATACATTCAGGCTGCTCTGGAGCGAACCTATAAGCCGTTGAAAGTGGCGCTGGTTACGGAGCTGGGGATGGGATTAAATCAGATGTTCTGCAGCCGGATAAAGCTGGCGGTTCCCAGAGTAGAATCCATCGCGATTGTTTCGCTGCATGAATTTGAAAAAAGCATGCTGCAAAAATATGATCTCATAGTTACCACGTCTTCCCTGGGTATCAGCGGTGAAAAAATTATACAGATCAACTCTATTCTGAATGAAGATGAAATCACACATATAAATAAAAAATTGAAACAGCTGGATCATAAAGAACGTCAGGGTAAAAACCGTTTCGATGTATCCTGCCATTCGCTGTTTGATCCAAGACTCATTTTTCCCAATGTGGATGTTGAAGACAAAAAAGAATTAATAGAACGTTTGTCGCGCCGTCTTATGGAAATGGGATATGTGACCGAACGTTATGGAGGAAGTGTTCTCAAAAGAGAAAAAACAGTGTCCACTTATATTGGAAACGGAGTAGCGATTCCGCATGGATCTTCTGATTATGTGAATGATTCTAAAGTTGCAATTGCGTTTTTAAATAAAGCAATACCATGGAATGATTCGGGCAGTGAGATGGTGGATACGGTGTTTCTTCTTGCGTTTCGTATAGAGAATAAAGACAATTCAAAGCAGGTACAAATGTTTTATAAGGTTTTTCTGGAGCTGATTCAGACAGACGAAAGTCTTCAGTTTCTGAGGGCGATGTCAAGTGAGGACCTGTACAAGTATCTGGTGCAATAAGGAGAAAATTATGAATCTGAAAGATGTATTAGACGAAAATATTATTCAAATCGGAATGAATGCCAAAGATAAAGATGATGCTCTTCATCAGATGGCAAAAATGCTCTTTAATTATAAATATATAGATGACGTGGAAGGTTTCGTATCAGACGTGTATCTGAGAGAAGCGGAAGGAGCCACCGGTATAGGCCAGGGAATTGCAATTCCCCACGGAAAGAGCAAAAACGCAAAAAACCTCGGAATCGCAATCGCCACGCAGGAACATCCTATTGAATGGGAAACTTTAGACGGAGGTAAAGTAGACACCATTTTCCTTTTCTGTGTCAGCAGTGATGCAAATTTTGCGCGCAACCATATGCTGATGCTTTCCAAAGTGGCGGCGCGTCTTGCTGACGATGAATTGCTGGGAATGCTGCATCAGGCGTCTACACCCCAACAGATGATTGAGTTATTATCGGAGAGTGATGATACATGAAGCATTTATATTTAAACCTTAAGCGTTTTGATATTCCTGAAAAATTTGGCGGAGTAAACAGACTGGCACCGGCAGAGGACTGGGGCAGTTATATTGCGGAAAACACATGGAAAGAACTGCAGAAATTACACACGGATGAGGTGGAATTTGTACAGTTTTATCCGGAAGCCCACCTGTTGAAGGCGTTAGAGGTCTGTAAAGGTACAGCTGCTGTCAAAATAGGGTGCCAGGGCGTTTCCAGAAAAGATACCGGGCCAGACGGCGGTTTCGGTGCTTTTACAACAGAACGGACCGCAAACAGTATGAAGGCAATCGGATGCGGTTATGTTATCATAGGGCATTGCGAAGAACGACGTGATAAAACGGAAATTCTTGCGGAAGCAGGAGTGGAAGATACAGGGGCTGTCGATCGCCTTCTGAATCAGGAAATACGTTGTGCGGTCAAAGCCGGTTTGGAAGTTCTGTATTGCATAGGAGAAAAGGCACAGGAGCAGGACAGATGGCAGGAAGTGCTCCAAAGACAGCTGGAAACAGGACTGTGTGGAATTGATAGGAGCAAAGTTGTGATAGCTTATGAGCCTGTCTGGTCCATTGGTCCGGGCAAAACTCCGGCCGATAAACCTTATATTACCAAGATATCCAGATTTGTAAAGGAATTTACCGGAGGAATGGACATAGTCTATGGCGGCGGCCTGAAAACCGATAATGCAGAAATGCTGGCCTCTATAGAAGAAATTGACGGCGGTCTGATTGCCCTGACACGTTTCAGTGGAGAAATTGGTTTTTATCCGGATGAATATCTGGAAATCATTCGTATTTATCTTGGAAAATAAAAAAGAGAGGTGTAATCATGAAGCTTGATTTCGAATATGGTCATGGCCTGATGTCGGCAGAACTGCCTGACACAACAGATGTCTTTATTCCTGGAACGACTGTTCCGGATCCGCCCTGCATACCGGAAAACGAGATTTACGAAAAAACCCGGGAATCTGTTCGTAATCCTATGGGAATGGAGCCTCTTTCCAAGTTGGCTCATAAAGGAAGTAAAGCAGTCTTTATCATTCCGGATATTGTAAAAGGAGGATGCCAGACCACATCTCACCGGAAGGTGGCTGTTCAGGTAATCCTGGAGGAGCTTTATGCGGCGGGCGTAGAGAAAAAAGATATTCTCCTTCTGTTTTCCAACGGTCTTCATCCAAGGACAACAGTTCCTGAAATGAAACAGATTCTCGGAGAAAAATTGTTCAATGAGTTTTACTGGACACACCAGATCACAAGTCACGACTCTGAAGATTATGAGCATCTGGTAGATTTGGGATGTACGGCTCGTGGAGATCGTGTACTGATGAATAAGTATGTCTTTGACTGTGACATACCAATTCTGATTGGACACACACAGGGAAACCCCTATGGCGGCTATTCAGGAGGTTACAAACATTGTGCGACAGGCATTACTCATTGGAGATCCATTGCGACGCATCATGTTCCTGATGTAATGCACCGCGGCGACTTCACACCGGTTTCAGGACACAGTCTGATGCGTACAAAATTTGACGAAATCGGAATGTATATGGAAGAAAAGATGGGGCATCCGTTCTTCTGCTGTGACGCGGTTCTTGATACCTATTCCCGTCAGATAGAGATTAACAGCGGATACGCCAAGGTGATGCAGCCGAAATCCTGGATTATGGCAAATAAACGTACATACGTACCGTTTGCGGAAAAGAAATATGATGTGATGGTGTTTGGAATGCCTCAGAATTTCCATTACGGAAACGGAATGGGAACCAATCCTATTCAGATGATGCAGGCTTTGAGCGCCCAGGTAATACGGCATAAGCGTGTTATGAAAGAAAACTGTGTTATCATCTGCTCTTCGATTTGTAATGGATATTTCCACGATGAGAGATGGCCGTATCTTAGGGAACTGTATGAAATGTTCCAGCATGACTATATGAATGTTCTGCCGGATATGAACCGATACGGCGAATATTTCGCGACAAACGAAGAATATATACGGAAATACAGGTTCTGCAATGCGTTCCATCCGTTCCACGGTTTCTCTATGATGAGCTGCGGACATATTGCGGAAATGAATACCTCAGCCATCTATATTGTGGGAGCGCAGGAGCCGGGAATTGCCAGAGGCATGGGACTGAAGACGCGGGCTACCTTTGAGGAAGCGCTGGAAGATGCCAAAAAGAAATTTGTGGGTCCGAATCCGAATATTCTGGCGCTGCCGCAGACTTTTAAGCTGGGAGCGGTTCATCTGTGCATGAAGGATGACGATTTGTCGGAAGTATAAATAAAACAGAAGATTAAAAATAATAAAAGAAGCAATTGTCCTATAAACTGCATGTGGAACTGACGGAAAGGGCAATCGCTTCTTTTGTTTTGCTGTGACAGCTGTAACTGATATAAGTACGAATATCATTTTATTCCGGCCAGTATGCTTCCAGTGCCGGAAGGAGCGTTCCTGCATAAATTTCCCGCAGAAGGCTGTCGAGCCTGCGCATGCAGACGCAGGCCTGCTCCGGAGTCAGCAGTCCTTCTTCCAGGGCCTGGGCCACTTCGTCCAGGTCTACGACGCGGATCTCGCCGGAGGGATAGATGAGCACATCGGCCAGCAGGTCGGTGAA
>DWYN01000041.1 GCA_019118645.1 Candidatus Blautia excrementipullorum
TAGGGCATCGCATCATGGGCAGAATCCAGGAGCCACTTGCTGACATGAAGATCAGGAAGGAAAGCTTTCATTCGGAACCAGGTTTCCAGAAAGCCAAGGGAGTCATGTTTTGAGGCAGGATTCAACAGAGGAAAAACAGGGAGGTCGCTTTCCGAGTTGGCGGCGACAAGCATATATAAGCCGTAACCGAAATAAAAGCAGTTTCTGGAAGAATCCCATCCAATATCGCAGTCAGGCTGGGAAAAGAAACGGTCACAGGAACAATCCAAGATTCCTTTTTTCGAACAGTCGCAGGCAGGATGCGTTCGTTCCCTTGCGGAAGTAACAACAGGTGTCCCATCACCAGCGAGGGAAAGATCGGAAGGATCTATCAGTCCTTTGGTTATGGATTAACTCAGAAACTCCCGATGATAGATCTTAAACAGGGAAGAATAAGGCTGGTCATCTAACACAATTTGTCTTTCTAAGGCTGAGACTTTTTCTGTAAAGATTTGTATGGAGCGGATTCATGACGAAGATGGTCAGATCTTTGTCAATGAGATAACCGAGCAGGTTGTAAGAGTAGTGTCCGGTGGCTTCCAGGCCTGCTTTTATTTTAGGCATATTTGGAGAGACGGATTGAATTCTGGAAAAAAGACGATCAAATCCATTCCGGTGATGGATAGTAAAAACCAGAAAAAGGACTTCGCCAATCCGAATTCGTGATAAAGCAGTCATGCTTATCCTTAGCAACATCAATGACAACTTAGACCATAAGAACACTCCTTAGTTTAAGTGGTATGAGGAATGGACCAATCCACACTATCTCCAAACAGCATAGTATACAGACTTTGGAGAGGATCTATAAACACTACTATATAATACGGGGAAAGAAAATGTCAAAAAAATGGAAAGTGATATTTGTTATATTAGCATTTATTTTCATGCTATTTATTTTTCTTTTATATAGGTACGGTTTTCAGCATTTGATGATTTTATTTCATAGAATAATGCACTTAGTGTTTTAATATTCAATTTTATGGAATGACAAGAAATGGGAGGATGGAAAATAGATTGTCCCTACATAATTTTTTTGTGACTCTATTGTTATTGTGTTACAGCAAATAATTATGAGAGTAAGTAGAAAAAATCTGTTGACAGACCAAAGAGAAATGGCTTTATGTATGGTATATTTCTTTTCTCTCTAATTTATATACATTGACAGAAAAGTTCTTTTTGACAGATGAAAGGGCATATTGTACAATTTGTACAAGCTGTCCGTCTTCTATTGGAAGAAGACGGAATAAATATTCGGATGTTGACTTTTCAGCACAAAGGATTTATATTCGAATACGGCTTAAAGCCTGTAACCACAAAAACGGAAAAGGAAATTATATAAAATAGGTATAAAAATGCGAAAACTAGCGTTAAATGATGAGATTTTATTAAAAGTGGACAAGGCCGCCCGCTATATCGGCGGTGAAGTAAATTCCGTAATAAAGGACAAGGAAAAGGTGGACATCCGGTTTTGCATGGCGTTCCCGGACATCTATGAAATTGGTATGTCCAATCTGGGAATGATGATTCTTTACGACATGTTTAATAAGAGAGAAGATGTCTGGTGCGAACGTCTTTTTTCGCCGTGGACAGATCTTGACCAGATCATGAGGGAAGAGAAAATTCCTCTTTTCGCACTGGAATCACAGGAGCCGGTAAAAGATTTTGATTTCCTGGGAATCACCCTCGGCTACGAGATGTGCTATACGAATGTGCTTCAGATTCTGGATCTCAGCAGGATACCATTAAGGGCGGAACAAAGAGGAGAAGAATTCCCCATAGTCATCGGCGGCGGCGCCTGTGCCTATAATCCGGAACCTCTGGCGCCTTTCTTTGACCTGTTTTATATCGGAGAGGGAGAAACTTCTTATGACGCTCTCTTTGATGCGTATAAGGCAAATAAGGCGGCAGGCGGCTCCAGGGAGGATTTTCTCCTGAAAGCAGCACAGATTCCGGGAATTTATGTTCCGGCTTTTTATGATGTTTCCTATAAAGAAGACGGAACGATCGCTTCCTTTGGCCCAAACCGCGCAGGGGTGCCGGAAAAAGTAGAAAAGCAGCTGGTGGTTGATATGGAGCAGGGCTATGACTGCCTGGAAGCTCCGGTAGTGCCTTTTATCAAAGCCACTCAGGACAGAGTTACGCTGGAAATTCAGAGAGGATGTATCCGTGGCTGCCGTTTCTGCCAGGCTGGAATGATTTATCGTCCAACCAGGGAGAGAAATGTGGAGACTCTGAAAAAAGCGGCCAGAGTTATGCTTGAGCGGACGGGTCATGAGGAGATTTCTCTGAGTTCCTTAAGTTCCAGCGATTACAGTGAGCTGAAAGAGCTTGTAAACTTTCTGATTGAAGAATTCGGGCCGAAAGCTGTAAATATCTCCCTGCCGTCTCTCCGCATTGATTCCTTTGCTCTGGACGTAATGAGCAAAGTACAGGATGTGAAGAAAAGCAGTCTGACATTTGCGCCTGAGGCAGGATCCCAGAGGCTAAGAGATGTAATCAATAAGGGACTTACGGAGGAGGACATTCTCCATGGGGCCGGACAGGCCTTTGAGGGCGGATGGAACCGTGTCAAACTGTATTTTATGCTGGGACTTCCCACAGAAACGGAAGAGGACATGAAGGGGATCGCGCATCTTGCGGAAAAAATCGCAGAGAGATATTATGAAATCCCAAAAGAGCAGAGAAACGGAAAGGTGCAGATTTCTGTCAGTACTTCTTTTTTTGTCCCAAAGCCATTTACTCCATTTCAGTGGGCTCCCATGTTCCGCGAGGAAGACTTTATTGAAAAGGCAAAGGTCGTCAAGGAAGAAATCCGTGCTCAGCTGAACCAGAAAAGCCTCCGCTATCATTGGCATGAACCGGATGTGACAGTGTTGGAGGGCTTCCTGGCCAGGGGGGACAGAAGGTGTTCTGCAGTGATTCTTAAGGCCTATGAAAAAGGGGCGCTTTATGATGCCTGGTCGGAAAATTTCCGCTATGACCTCTGGAAAGAGGCTTTTGCAGAAACCGGTACCGATATGGAATTTTATACCCTGAGAGAACGGAACACAGATGAGATTCTTCCCTGGGATTTCATTGACGCCGGAGTGACAAAGAAATTCCTGATCCGGGAATGGCAGCGCGCCCTTGCGGAAGAGGTGACGCCTAACTGCCGCCGGCAATGTTCCGGCTGCGGCGCAAACAGATATAACGGAGGTGTGTGCGTTGAAGGTCAGAATTAAATTCTCAAAAACAGGACATATGAAATTTGTCGGTCATCTCGACACTATGCGGTATTTCCAGAAGGCTCTCCGCCGTTCAGGCCTTCCGGTAGCTTTTTCCGGCGGCTACAGTCCCCACATGATTATGTCCTTCGCCGCCCCTCTGGGAGTGGGTACGACAAGTCTCGGAGAATATTTTGATATGGAACTGACGGAGACAGTACCTACTGACGAAATTGAGCGGCGTTTGAACGAAGCCATGACAGAAGGAGTTTCGGTTCGTTCTGCAAGAAAAGTGGAGGACGGGAAGGCCAGCACTGCCATGGCGCTTGTGGCGGCTGCTGATTACCTTGTCCGTTTCCGGTCCGGAAAAGAACCAGTTTCTTCCTGGCAGGAAAAAATTGCCGGCTTTATCGGACAGGAGCAGATTATAGTCACGAAAAAGACAAAGAGAAGTGAGAAAACGGTTGACATCCGCCCTTATATCTATCAGATGGATGCCAGAGAAGGCGGAATCTTTCTGAAACTGGCGGCGGCCAGTTCAAACTATACAAAACCGGAACTGGTCATGGACACCTTTTTTAAATGGATGGGAGAGGAACCTCTTCCCTGTGCTTATATGATGGAAAGAAGAGAAGTCTATGCGGATACAGGGACAGAAGAAGCCCCCTGTTTTGTACCGCTGGAAGCTTTAGGTGAAAAAGTTGAGTAAGCTGATTATTACGGAAATGATTATCCGGGGCAGCTCCTGCAGAGTGTGCGCCCTCTGGGATGAGCAGAGAATTATGGAGCTGCGGCTGGAGCCTGCGGACAGGAAAAGTATTTTGAATAATATATACGTTGGCCATGTGGATAATCTTGCTTCCAATATCAGAGCTGCTTTTGTCCGTTTCGGCGACGGAATGAAAGGATATCTCCCCGTCAGTGAGGGAGAAGCCGCTGTTTATACTTCCGGGAGAAAGGGGAACTCCTCGCTGAGACCGGGAGATGAACTGCTTGTACAGGTAAGCCGGGACGCCATGAAGGGGAAACTGCCTGCTCTGACAACAAATTTGAATTTGACCGGAAAATATCTGGTCCTTACCACAGGAAATAAAAAAATTGGGTTTTCCGGGAAGCTGTCAAAAGAGGAGACAGCGCCTGCCAGAAAGTGGCTGAAAGAGGAGCTGGAGACTCCGGACCGCGAATATGGGCTGATTGTCAGAACAAATGCGGCAGACGCATCAAGGGAGGAATTCCTGCATGAGCTGGAATATTTAAAAAAACTGTATCGGAAGGTGGCTGTAGAGGGAAGAAACCGAACCTGCTTCAGCCTGCTTTATGAGGCGGAGCCTTTTTACGTTGCTGCGGTCCGTGACATCCGCAGCCGAAATCTGGAAGAAATCCTGACGGATATTCCGGAAGTATTTGAAAAGCTTTCGGCTTATCTCGCGGATTTTGATCCTGAGGAGCTGAATAAGATCAGGCAGTACCAAGACCCGCTGCTTCCCCTGCATAAGCTCTACCGGCTGGAATCGGCCATCGAGGAAATCCAGAGAGAAAAAATCTGGCTGAGCAGCGGAGGCTTTCTTGTGATCCAGCAGACGGAGGCATTCGTTTCTGTTGACGTCAACAGCGGGAAATATACAGGAAGAAAAAAAGCGGAGGAAACATACCGGAAGATTAATCTGGAGGCTGCAAAAGAAATCGCCCGTCAGGTACGGCTTCGGAATCTGTCAGGAATCATTCTGATCGACTTTATTAATATGGAAAGTTCCGACCACAGAGACGAGCTGTTCCATGTGCTCCAGAAATATCTGAAAAAGGACCCGGTGAAAAGCAGAGCGATTGACATCACGCCCCTCCATATACTGGAGATGACCAGGAAGAAAGTCCGCCGCCCGGTAATGGAAGAGATCGGGGAACTATGACACAATGAACAGGAGAGAAGAATATGCTGAAATTTGCACATTTTAATTTTAATGTATTGAATCTGGAAAAAAGTATTGATTTTTATAAAGAAGCGCTGGAAATCCTGCCGGTGCGTGAAAAAGAGGCGAAAGACGGCTCTTTTAAACTGGTATACCTTGGAGACGGTGAAACGGATTTTCAGTTGGAGCTGACGTGGCTAAGGGACAGAAAGGAGCCGTATAATCTGGGGGAATGTGAATTCCATCTTGCTTTTGTAACAGACCGGTATGAGGAGCTTCACAGACGCCATGAGAAAATGGGCTGCATTGCCTTTGAAAATCCATCCATGGGAATCTACTTCATCACAGATCCGGACGGCTACTGGATAGAGATCGTTCCCAAAAAGTAAAACACACAAGAGATTCCCGAAAGAGGTACTTTATGATTTTAGGATATGCACTTAGAAAGTTTGCCCGGGAGCTTGGAATAGAAAAGTGCAGCGGAGTTGCCTGCGGCATATATAAAAGCTATGCGGTAAGTATGTGGGAGGGCACAGGATCAAAGTCCTTCTGTATTTCCGGAAGGTTTGACAGTGAGGCCAAAAAAATAATTAAGGATAAACTTTCTGATATGGATCTTTTTGCTTACAGAGTTTTGTACTGCGACGTAGGAAATATGTGGATCTATTTTCACTTTGAGGACAATCCCGGTACCATGAAAAGATTTCGGGAAATTTTCTTCTTTGTGATTTCTGTTCTTGATCAGTGCAATATTCCGGCAGCTGATATCTGCCCAAAGTGCGGCCTTCCAATGAATGGACAGGGTTCCTGGCTATGGCTTGACTTTGGATTGGATAAAGTCTGCCTTTATATTCATGAAAACTGCCTGGCTTCCGTAGAACATGATTTAAACCAGAAGATGATGCTGAGCTATGAACAGAAGAATCGGCAGATTTCTGAAAAACAATTTTCATCTGATCATTACGGCCGTGGATGGACCGGAGCTCTGGCTGGGGGAATCCTGGGCATTGTAATTATGATAGTTTTGTATGTGCTGAGCGACACTGTCAGTGCATTGGGAGGAATGTTTACAGGATATCTCGTAATAGAAGGTTACCAGCGAACAAACGGAAGTCCCGGCAGAAAAAAGGCTGCTACAATAATCAGCATTTCTGTAATCTGCGTACTGTTAGGCGGAATACTTGGCCCAGCGGTTCATATGGGAATGCTCTTATATGGAGCTGTTCCTGCCGGACTTTCCAATGAAAGTATGTGGTCTTTATATTTTAGTTCTTTGCGGGGATATATTGTCACATATGATGATACTGTCGTGAGAGTTATTGCGGGAGGACTGTTCTTTTTGCTGTTTCCAATGAGCAGTCCTATTATGGAACTTTTCACCAGAAAAAAGACTTCAAAAATTCAACGAAAGAAAATCAGGTGATTTTTTTCGTATCATAAGGAAATTTATATAGAAAAAATCTTGACGAATAAAAATAAACATGCTATTATAATCCAGTATGCCGCACAAAGAGGTATAAGTTCCCTGGATGAAATAAAACAGGAAATATGAATAGAGTTTAAAAACAGGGACACCGTATTTGGCGAGTAAAGATTATAGGAGGTGCCACAGATGTACGCAATTATTGCAACAGGTGGTAAACAGTACAAAGTTGCCGAGGGCGACGTAATCAGAGTGGAAAAACTCGGTGTTGAAGCTGGTGAGACCGTTACATTTGACAATGTACTTGCAGTAAGCAACGACGGACTGAAAGTCGGAGCTGATGTAGCAGGTGCCAGTGTTACCGCTTCTGTAGTTGAAAACGGAAAGGATAAGAAAGTCATCGTTTACAAGTACAAGAGAAAAACTGGATATCACAAGAAGAATGGTCACAGACAGCAGTACACAAAGGTTAAAATTGAAAAAATCAACGCTTAATCTGGTGTTTGTATGATTACAGTGACAGTCAGCAAGAAAGATGATTCCTATAAAGAGTTTTTGTCCAGAGGACATGCAGGATATGCAGAAGAGGGACAGGACATTATATGCGCCGCAGTCTCTGCTTTGATTATCAGTACGGTCAATTCTCTGGAAATCCTTACAAAAGACCGCTTCCGGCTGGAAGAAAAGGACGGATACGTTCGAATCCGGTTTCCGGAGGGGCTCACAGAGGGAGGAAAACTTCTGATGGATTCCCTGGTTCTGGGACTGACGGAAATTGAAAAAAGCTATTCAAAACAATTTTTAAAAGTAAAAGTCAGGGAGGTGTAACGACATGATGAAAATGAACCTTCAGTTATTCGCACATAAAAAAGGTGTTGGTTCTACCAAGAACGGCCGTGACTCTGAGTCCAAGAGACTTGGTGCAAAGAGAGCAGACGGACAGTTTGTAAAAGCTGGAAACATTCTTTACAGACAGCGTGGAACCAGAATTCACCCGGGCGTGAACGTAGGCTGCGGTAAAGATTATACATTATTTGCACTGACAGACGGTGTTGTAAGATACACCAGAAAAGGACGCGATAAGAAACAGGTTTCTATCGTTCCGGTAGAGGCAGAATA
>DWYN01000042.1 GCA_019118645.1 Candidatus Blautia excrementipullorum
GGTTCCGGCGGGGCTTATAAAAGTGCCTCTATTCTCGGTACTGCCATTCCAGAACTCTCAAAAAAACGGCAGATTGGTACTTGGAGAGGACATATCTATCTTTTCAATGCAGTTTGCGGAAACTCAAGAAAATCTATTCTGCCAGAAGGATGTGGTTTTCCATAAGCCGCACAGCTTTTGCCTTCACCAGATCGTTTATTTTTAACCCTTCTTTTTTCTCCACCGCCGTCTTTATATATTCGCGGCTGTGGCCGAGAAGAAAAGATCTGCCGTCCAGCTCGATTTCCTCTTCCAGAAGGATTTCCAGTTCTTTTCCAAGCATGGCTTCCTCATATTCTGTCTCCCTCTGCTCGTTCAACTTAAGAAGGATCTCGCTTCTCTGCGCCTTCACAGCCTCTGTAAGCTGTCCGTCCATAGAAGCCGCTTTGGTTCCCTGCCTTCTGGAATATTTGAAAATATGAGTTTCGTAAAAGTGAATGCTTTTCACAAATTCAAAAGATTCCCGGAAATCTTCTTCTGTCTCTTCCGGAAATCCGGTAATCACATCTGTAGTCAAAGCCGGCGAAGGATAATATCTGCGGATCATCTCACATTTTTCCCGGTATTCTGCCGCGCTGTACCTCCGGTTCATTCTTTCCAGCGTTCTGTCACATCCGCTCTGGAGGGAGAGATGGAAATGAGGGCACACCTTCGGCAGAGCCGCAATTCCTTCCATAAATTCCTCTGTGATAATGCGGGGCTCCAGAGAACCCAGACGGATTCTCCGGATTCCTTCAATTTCATGTACCGCCTGAATCAGCGACAGAAGATTTTCCTTTTCCTCTTTGAAATCCACTCCGTAGGAACTCAGGTGAATCCCTGTAAGGACCACCTCCTGATATCCCCGGTCCGCAAGCGTCCTTATCTCCGCAGTAATCTCTTCCGGTTTCCGGCTGCGCACACGGCCTCTGGCATAAGGAATAATACAGTAGGTACAGAACTGATTGCAGCCGTCCTGAACCTTGATGCTGGCTCTGACATGTTCCGCCGTACGGCTGATAGACAGGTTTTCATATTCCTTTGTCCTGTTGATTTCAATCACCCGCAGATCTTTTTTATGTTCCTTTTCATATGCTTCCAATACTTCCACAATCTGATGTTTCTGATTGTTTCCCAAAATCAGATTCACCGTCTGATCATTTTTCAGTTTCTCCGTGTCTGTCTGGGCGTAGCATCCCGCCGCCACCACTATGGCGTCCGGATTCAGTTTTCTTGCTTTATGAAGCATCTGTCGCGACTTCCGGTCAGCGATGTTTGTTACTGTGCATGTATTGATCAGATAAACATCCGCTTTTTCCCCGAAAGGCACAATCTCATATCCTGCCTCTTCCAGCAGCTGCTGCATAGCCTCGGTCTCATATGCGTTTACTTTGCATCCCAGATTGTGAACTGCCGCTTTTTTATTCATATTTTCCCTCTTTTTGTCTAATTTTGAAATTGTCTTTCTTCCGTTTACGGAAATTTAATACCATTTCCCTTGACTTTTCACAAATGTACAGGTAAGATAAATATTAAGATGTAACTGCAAATGTGGGGAACAGTTACAGGGAAGAATAAATTTTCAAGGGAGGTTCTCACAATGAAAACGTTAAAAATCTCACTGAACTCTATCGATAAAGTGAAAGCATTCGTAAACGAAATCAGCAAATTTGACTGTGACTTTGATCTGGTATCCGGAAGATATGTGATTGACGCAAAATCTATCATGGGTATTTTCAGTCTGGATCTGTCCAAACCGATCAATCTGAATATCCACGCAGAAGGAAGCCTTCTGGATTCTATTATGGCGATTGTTGAGCCTTATGTGATTGAATAATTTCTGTATTTTTACAGTTATATAGGAGAATTTTTCGAATGGCCGGGGCAGACATCTGCCTCAGCCATTTTTCTTTGCGCCGTTCCGGACTGCCTCCGGTTATAAAACCAACCGGTTTCTCATTTGATTTCTATAATCTCCGTACTTTCCAGCGCTTCTTTCATCAGCTGGTCAATCTTCTCATCCAGTTTTTTCTCCGATCTGTGAATTACATTAAGATTCGGTTTTGTCACCGGATGCTTTGCCACAAAAATAGTGCAGCAATCCTCAAAAGGCTGAATGGAAGTCTCGAAAGTATTAATTTTCCTGGAAATTTCCACAATCTCCTGTTTGTCAAAGCCGATCACCGGACGGTAAACCGGCAGTGTGCAGACTTCATTTGTAGCGGCAAGGCTCTGCAGAGTCTGACTTGCCACCTGCCCGATGCTCTCTCCCGTGATCAGTCCGAGACATCCGCTCTCTTTGGCAAAATGTTCTGCAATACGCATCATATAGCGTCTCATAATAATTGTGAGCTCCTCATGAGGACACTGATCATAGATATAGAGCTGAATATCAGTGAAATTCACCACATGAAGACGGATAGGGCCGCTGTACCGGGCTACCAGTCCGGCAAGATCCACCACCTTCTGTTTCGCGCGGTCGCTGGTATAGGGCGGCGCATGGAAATAAACGGCGTCGATTTTTACTCCCCGTTTGGCAATCATGTATCCGGCCACAGGGCTGTCGATCCCTCCGGACAAAAGAAGCATGGCTTTTCCGTTGGTTCCCACCGGCATACCGCCCGGACCCGGAATCGTCTCGGAATAAACATAAATCTTTTCCCGGATTTCCACGGACAGTGTCAGTTCCGGATTATGCACATCCACCGATGCTTTTGGAAAAGCGTCCAGAATCACGCCTCCCAGCTCTGCGCTGACCTCCATGGAAGGCACAGGATAAGATTTTTTCGCTCTTCTGGTGTAAACCTTGAAGCTTCCGGAAAAGTCCGGATATCTGGCCTGCATATAGCTCAGAACATCTTTTTTCATCTGTTCCAGACCCTGGTCTTCATAAATTACCACCGGGCTGATGCCGACGATTCCGAACACTCTCTGAAGAGCCTCCACAGCCTCGTCAAAATCATATTTTTCCGGGCAGAGCACATAAACTCTTCCCTGCTCCTTGATCACCTGAAATTCGCCTTCCACCGGCTCCAGGGCAAGACGCATCTGCTTCACCAGAGCGTCTTCAAACAGATACCTGTTTTTCCCTTTGATGGCAATTTCCGCATATTTAATCAAAAATGCATGAAACAACATAATTTTCTCCTCTTCTTAGTTCTTTTATCTCCGCGAATATCTTCTGAGCACAGGAACCAGTTCCTTCATTGCCTGAAGGAAATAATTCGCTTCCTCCTCTGTATTTTCCTCTGAAAAGCTCAGCCTTACGGTACTCTCAATCTGCTCCTTCGGCATCCCCATAGCCGTCAGCACCGCGCTGGGTTTCCGTTTATGGCTGGAGCAGGCGCTCCCTGCGGAAATGTAAATGTCTCTGTCCTCCAGCGCATGGAGCAGGACCTCGCTTCGCACCCCCATAACACTGATACTCAGAATATGGGGAGCCCCCTCCCGCAGGGGCATTCCGTTGATCTTTATATTTTCAATTTCAGAAAGGCCTCCGGCAATGCGCTCCTTCAGGCTGTATAAATGCTCATTTTTTTCTTCAAGATTCTGATAACTTTCTTCCGCAGCAATTCCCAGTCCTGCGATTCCCGGCACATTATCCGTTCCGGAGCGCATGCCGTTCTGCTGTCCTCCTCCAAGAATCAGCGGCTGGACTTTCGCTTTTTCACTGATATATAAAAATCCCGCCCCTTTTGGGCCGTGTATCTTATGCCCGCTCACCGACAGAAGGTCTATGCCCGCTTTTTTGGGGAAAATCCGGTACTTTCCAAACGCCTGAATGGCATCTGCATGGAAAAGCGCTTTTGGGCTCTTTTCGTGAACCAGCTTTCCGATCTCTTCCATCGGCATCACAGATCCCACTTCATTATTGACATACATCACCGACACCAGGATCGTATCCGGCCGGAGAACAGCTTCCAGCGCTTCCAGCTTTACCCGGCCTTCCCTGTCAACCGGAAGATACGTCACCTCAAAGCCCTGCTCCTGAAGAAAAGCCGCCGGCTGACTTACCGCCGCGTGTTCCACTGCGGTAGTCACAATATGGTTTCCGCTTCTTTTGTTTGCCAGGGCTCCGCCGATCAGAGCCAGATTGTTGGACTCTGTACCGCCGGAGGTAAACAGGATTTCTTTCTCCTGCACCTTCAGAATTCCCGCAATGGTTTTTGCCGCATTCTTCACATACTGTTCCGCTTCCACGCCTTTTCTGTGCATAGCAGACGGATTTCCATAATCCTCCGTCATTGTTTTTACTACAATATCCTTTACCGATTCATAACATCTCGTGGTAGCGGAATTGTCAAAATATACTTCCATAACTCTCTCCTGTCAAATCTAACTTTCAAGCTGAAACATCAGAACAGATAAAATAGCAAGTCCGGCCGTTTCTGTTCTCAGTATTCTCCTGCCCAGAGTAATGGGGCTGGCGCCTCCGGAAACCGCCGCCTCCACTTCCTCTTCCTCGAAGCCGCCCTCCGGTCCGATGAAAATTCCGATGGACTGCCCCTTTTTAATCTTTTTCAGAATTTCCTTTGTGTCCGCCATCCCACTGGCAAGTTCATAAGGAATCAGAAGAACGTCCAGCTTTTCCGCATAATCCAGCGCCTGTTTATAAGACATTACCGAATGGATCCCGGGAACCAGCATCCTCTTTGACTGCTTTGCGGCGCTCTCTGCAATCTGCTGCCAGCGGGCCTTCTTTTTCTCCGCTTTCTTTTCATCCAGCCGAACCACGCACCGTTTTGTCTCTACGGGAATAATCTCATAGGCCCCAAGTTCTACCGCTTTCTGGATAATAAGTTCCATCTTGTCAGCTTTGGGCAGTCCCTGAAAAAGATAAATGCGATTTGGCAGCTCATAATCCGGCTCCTGGGCATACAGAATATGAAGCAGTACCTCCTGGCCGCTCAGCGTCTCAATAACACAGTGATATTCCTTTTTTCCGCCGCCGCTGATCCAGAGTTCTTCCCCCTGTCGCATCCGCAGCACGTTAACGATATGATTGACGTCTGTCCCTGTAATGCGGATTTCGTGAGCCGCCTCATCAATCTGACAGGGATTTACAAAAAAACGCTGCATAATCTTCCGCCTTTCAGTCTTTCCTTGCCGTCACAGATACCCATTCTCCCTGTTTCGTCACCTCCACCAGAGTCAGGCCTGCGGCACATACAGCCTCTGAGACGACTTCTTCCTTTACATCCAGAATTCCCGATGTAATATAATAACCGCCCTTTTTCATCTGACGCACAATCACCGGGGTAAGGGGAATCAGAACATCAGCCAGAATGTTGGCTGTGACAATGTCGTATTTCTCATATCCGACTCTGTCCTGAACCTCTTTATCGTCAATAATATTTCCAATCATCATATCAAAAGTTTCATCCGGAATCTGATTGGCTTCTTTATTCTCCGCAACAGCCGGAACCGCGCAGGGATCCAGGTCTGTTCCAGTCACATGAGCCGCTCCCAGCTTCAGAGCGACAATGCCGAGAATTCCGCTACCAGTGCCTACGTCCAGAATCTCCGCGCCTTTTGTCACATATTTTTTCAGCTGACGGATCACCAGCTGAGTGGTCTCGTGCATTCCTGTGCCGAAAGCGGTTCCCGGATCAATATGAAGGATCATTTTGTCCTGATCCTCATCCTTAACTTTCTCCCAGGACGGCACAATCAGAATATCGTCCACATAGAACTGGTGAAAATATTCTTTCCAGTTGTTGATCCAGTCTTTATCCTCAGTCCAGGACTCTTCGATCGTTCCCTCGCCGATGTCCATAAAAGAGCGCAGTTCTTCCAGGGCGCTTCTCACATTCCTGAGAATTTTCTCCTTGTCGGCATCTTCCTCCAGATAAAAGCTGAGGTAGGCAATCCCGTCGTCTTCCGGCCCCTCCGGCATAATGTCCACAAACATCTGGGCTTTATCTTCTTCTGTCAGGGGCTGTCTGTCCTGAATTTCCACGCCTTCCACGCCCACATCCGCAAGCGCGCTGATCACCAGATCCTCCGCCTCTGTTTTCGTTTTAATTGTAAAACGGTTCCACTTCATATTTTCCTCCTATTGGCGCATCCGCACCGTAATCCCGGCAAATTTGCAAGTCTTCTTTCTTATTTTTTCCGTCTTTTCTGTTCTGCATATTTCTGCTTTTAGGCTTTACCCCCTATCATACATGAAAGCAGAAAAAAAGAAAAGAGGATTTCCCTCTTTTCTCAAAAGTTTCTAAAGTTTTCCCTTTTATTCCTCAAAGGTCTCCTTTATTTTATCCATAAAGCTCTTTTTCTTCTTTCCGGTCTTCTCCGTTCCGGCGCTTCTCTCTCCTCCGGAAGGTCTGTTTCCGCAGGCAGCGTCAAATTTGCGCAGTGCGTCTTTTGCCTCCTCGCTGAGGTTGGTCGGTACCTGAACCACCAGCGTGACATAATGATCACCCCGGATATTCTTATTCCTCAGTGAAGGAACGCCTTTTCCTTTCAGACGGATACGCGTGTCTGTCTGGGTGCCCGGCTTCACTTCATAGGCAACTTCCCCATCTACCGTGTTGATGCGTACCTCTCCTCCCAGAGCAGCCTGGGCGTAGGTGATTGGGGCCGTTGAAAATATATTCATGTCCTGTCTCTGGAATATCGGATGGCGGGCAATATTCACTTCTACGAGGAGATCTCCTCGCGGACCGCCGTTGCTGCCCGGTTCCCCTTTCTCGCGGATCCGGATGCTCTGGCCATTGTCAATGCCGGCCGGAATCGATACCTGAATCTTCTTTCTGGAAGAAGTATATCCGGTGCCTCGGCAGGAACTACATTTTTCTTTGATTACTTTTCCTGTTCCTCCGCACTCCGGACAGGTCTGTACATTACGAACCATGCCGAACATAGACTGCTGGGTATATACGATCTGTCCTTCTCCGTTGCATTTCGGACAGGTTACAGGCTGAGTCCCCGGTTTTGCCCCGGTTCCATGACAAGTGGTACATTCGTCTTTCAGAACAATATCCAGCTCCTTGTCACAGCCGAATACAGCCTCCTCAAAGGTAATATTTACTCTTGCACGGAGATTTGCTCCCTTCATGGGACCGTTATTGGCACGCCTTCTGCTGCCCCCGCCGAACAGATCACCAAAAATATCACCGAAAATATCGCTCATATCTGCGCTGTTGAAGTCAAAACCGCCAAAGCCACCGGCTCCGCCGCCTCCGTTTTCAAAAGCCGCATGGCCGAACTGGTCATACTGTCTTCTCTTTTCCGGATCACTGAGAACGGTATATGCCTCCGTAGCTTCTTTGAATTTTGCCTCAGCATTTTTATCACCCGGATTTACATCCGGGTGATATTTCTTGGCTAATTTTCGATATGCTTTTTTCAGTTCTGCGTCGCTGGCGTTTTTCGCAACGCCAAGGACTTCATAGTAATCTCTTTTATCAGCCATGTTATCTCTTTCCTATGCTTTATTCTCAGACTTCTTTGTAATCTGCGTCTACTACATCATCGCCGTAAGCTTCGCTTCCGCCGCCCTGGGAGGAAGAAGCTCCGCCGCCCATGTTCGGTCCGGACTGTCCGCCGCCCTGCTGGGTCTGCTCATACATCTTAGCAAACAGCTTCTGCGCGCTCTCCATCATCTTTTCCTGAGCAGCCTTGATGTCTGCCACCTGAGCGTCTGTCAGTTCCGCATCCTTGGTCTGGTTCAGAAGGTCCTTCAGAGCGTTCAGATCAGCTTCTACAGCAGCTTTGTCGTTTGCTTCCAGTTTGTCTCCGGCCTCTTTCAGGGCGTTCTCAACCTGGAATACCATGGAGTCTGCATTGTTTCTTGTATCGATTGCTTCTTTACGTTTTTTATCCTGTGCCTCAAACTCAGCTGCCTCTTTGACTGCCTTGTCAATCTCGGCGTCTGACATGTTGGAGCCTGCGGTAATGGTGATGTGCTGCTCTTTTCCTGTTCCCAGGTCTTTTGCAGATACATTTACGATACCGTTGGCATCGATATCAAAGGTAACCTCGATCTGCGGAACGCCACGGCGTGCAGGCGGGATTCCGTCCAGACGGAACTGGCCTAAGGATTTGTTGTCTCTTGCGAACTGACGCTCGCCCTGTACTACGTTGATATCCACTGCTGTCTGGTTATCTGCCGCTGTGGAGAAGATCTGGCTCTTCTTTGTAGGAATTGTGGTATTTCTCTCGATCAGACGTGTTGCAATACCGCCCATGGTCTCGATGGACAGGGAAAGCGGAGTAACATCCAGAAGAAGGATATCGCCTGCGCCTGCGTCTCCTGCAAGCTTACCTCCCTGTACGGAAGCGCCCAGAGCGACACATTCATCCGGGTTCAGAGATTTGCTGGGCTCTTTGCCGGTAAGCTGTTTTACTTTTTCCTGAACTGCCGGAATACGTGTGGAACCGCCTACCAGAAGTACCTGGCCAAGTTCGGATGCTGTGATTCCCGCGTCAGACAGTGCACGGCGAACAGGTTCTGCTGTCTTCTCTACCAGGTCATGAGTCAGCTCGTCAAATTTCGCTCTTGTCAGGTTCATATCAAAGTGCTTCGGTCCTTCTGCAGTAGCAGTAATGAACGGAAGGTTGATGTTGGTAGTTGTTGCGCTGGAAAGCTCTTTCTTAGCTTTCTCCGCAGCTTCTTTCAGTCTCTGAAGAGCCATTTTATCATTGCTCAGATCTACGCCTTCTGCCTTCTTAAACTCGGAAAGCATCCAGTCTGTGATCTTCTGGTCAAAGTCATCGCCGCCCAGACGGTTGTTTCCTGCTGTGGAAAGTACCTCGATAACGCCGTCGCCGATCTCAATGATGGAAACATCGAAGGTACCGCCGCCAAGGTCGTATACCATGATCTTCTGTTCTTTCTCGTTGTCAAGGCCATATGCAAGGGCTGCTGCCGTAGGCTCGTTGATGATACGTTTTACATCAAGGCCCGCGATCTTTCCTGCGTCCTTGGTTGCCTGACGCTGAGCATCGTTAAAGTATGCGGGAACTGTGATTACGGCTTCTGTTACGTTTTCTCCCAGATATCCTTCTGCGTCTTTTTTCAGTTTCTGAAGGATCATTGCGGAAATTTCCTGGGGAGAATATTTCTTGCCGTCAATCGTTACACGGTAATCTGTTCCCATCTCTCTTTTAATAGAAGAAATTGTTCTCTCTGCGTTTGTGACAGCCTGACGTTTTGCAGGCTCGCCTACCAGACGTTCTCCATTCTTTGTAAATGCTACGACAGAGGGTGTTGTTCTTGCGCCTTCTGTATTTGCGATAACGGTTGGCTGTCCGCCTTCCATAACTGCAACACAACTGTTTGTTGTACCTAAGTCAATACCAATGATTTTTCCCATGATAATTTTCCTCCTCTATTATTTGTCTATCTATAATGTTGTTCGATTCACTAGATCCGTCCTTCCCTCTGGTCGGACTCATTAAGTTCCTTCGAACGATCTTGGCACTGGATTCATTCTTCGCCTTCGGCTTGAATTCAACAAGTGCTCCAGATCAGTTAGCTACTTTTACCATGCTGTGGCGGACAACAAATCCTTTATAGGTGTAACCCTTCTGGAGTTCCTCCACCACCATGTTTTCGCCGACATTTTCATCCTCCACATGCATCACTGCATTGTGGAAATCAGGATTAAACTCTTTTCCAACAGCTTCTATGGCTTCCACACCCAGACCTTCCAGGGTCGTGAGCAGCTGTTTGTAGATCATCTGCATGCCGTCCGCGAAAGCATCCCCTTCCGGAGCCTGCGCAAGACCGCGTTCAAAATTGTCCACTACCGGAAGAATCTTTTCTATGATCTCCCTGGCTCCGATGATATACATGCTGGATTTTTCTTTTTCCGTACGTTTGCGGTAATTGTCAAACTCAGCCATGCTGCGCTTCAGTCTGTCGGTCAGGTCTTCCACCTGCTGTTCCAGTTTGTCTTTTTTCTTTTTTCCGAAGAAAGAGGTTTTTCCCTTTCCTTCTGTCTTTGCATCTTCCTCAGGAGCACTCTGCTGTGCCTCCCCGGCGTCTTCCTTCTGTTCCGGCTCTTTTTTCTCAGTTTCCGGAGAATCTTCCGCCGGTTCCTTTACAGCTTCGCTTTCAGGAATCTCTTTTCCCGGTTCCTCCTGCACTTCAGATGTCTTCTTATTTTCTTCTGACACGTGCTCTCTTCCACCTTTCTATCTATATCTATTGACTGTCTTCCTTCTTCTTTTTTCTTCCAAATACCTGATCCAGCTCTTCCTTCAGGGTCTTCAGGTTATCCACCACATTTTCGTAGTCCATACGCTTTGGTCCCACTATACCGATGGTTCCGTGCATTCCCTCGCCAAGCTCATAGGTCGCGGTCACAACGCTGCAGTCCTTCATAGTGTCGATCGGAAGTTCGTCTCCGATATAAACCTGAACGCCTGTGTTGTCCGTATCCGCCATCCGCTCCTTTACAAAGTCAGCCAGCTGCTGCTTTTCCTCAAAGGCGGAAATCAGCTCCGTAGCTTTTGTCTTATCGGAAAGCTCAGGATATTTGAAAAAGTTTGTCGCTCCTGAAGTATAAATCTCCAGATCGTCCTCATCTACCTGAATGGTAGCCGCCACCGCGTCAAGCACTCTCGCTACCAGTCCGCTGTGGATGCCGGCCTGCTCCTTCAGTCTTGCGATCATTCCCAGGTTGATGTCCTGAATAGGAAGACCGTTCAGATTCGTATTCAAAAGAAGATTCAGTTTCAGGATCGTTTCGTCGTCCATCTCCTCATCCAGATCAATAATCTGGTTTCGGATGACGTTTCCCTCACAGACCACAACTGCTACAAGCTGCCGTTCGTTTACTCTGGAGAGCTGTATGAACTTCAGCCGGCTTCCGCTGTACTGGGGTACGGAAATCATGGTGGCGTAATTGGTGTTCGAGGCCAGTACCCGTGCTACTTTCTTAAGCACCTTTTCCATCTTGTCTGTCTTCTCGATCATCAGATTGCGGATCTCCTGGATTTCCTCTTCCTTTTCCTGCATCAGCTCATCCACATACAGGCGGTAGCCTTTATCGGAAGGAATTCTTCCCGCCGAAGTATGGGGCTGTATGATGTAGCCAAGGTCTGTCAGGTCTGACATTTCATTCCGGATGGTCGCTGAGCTGACATTCAGGTCTGTGTACTTGGAAATCGTTCTGGAACCTACCGGCTCGCCTGTTTCCATATAAGTTTTGATGATCGCTTTCAGTATCTTTCTTTTGCGGTCGCTCAATCCTTCTTCCACATTCTCAGCTCCTTTCCGTTTTGTTTGTTAGCACTCATCACTTAGGAGTGCTAACATCTACATTGTTAAGATAGCACCGTTGTAAACATTTGTCAACATTATTTGTAAAATTTTTTTGAAAAAACTGTGTCTGATTGACAGCATATATAATATAGGATAGGAACGAGGAGGAGTTTTCCCGGAAAATACGCTTTCGGGAAAACTCCTCCTCTCTCTCAGGGTTCACAGGTCATAGCCCCTGACATAATACATACTCCCCTGGCCCCGGCGGCCAGGGTTTTTTCTATCTGTATCTGATCCAGACGGATCCCGCCGATGGCGTAGACCGGAAGAGAAACAGCCTGACAGACTTCCCTCAAAAACTTCACCCCTCTGGGCGGAAGATCTTTCTTGCATTCCGTGGTGTAAATATGACCGGCGATCAGGTAATCCGCCCCTAAAGCCGCCGCTTCTTCAGCCTCCTGTACGCTGTGTACCGAGCATCCTACCGCTGTTTTTTCCAAGTCCTCTGCTCCTCCTGTACTGCGCAGTACGGGAAGGGAAAGATGCAGGCCGGCGGCCTCTGTTTTTACCGCCGCCTCCCTGTAAGTATGGCAGTAAAAAGGTACCTGATATATATCGCAGATTTCTTTTACTTTTCCGGCCAGCCGGGTATAGGCTTCCTGTTCCAGATCTTTTTCTCTTAACAGGATCCTCTCCGGCCTTTTCTTACACAGGATCTCGATCTGTTCCAAAAAGGGCCGTACAGACAATTTCCGGTTTGTCACAACTGTAATCCGGGACCAGAGATCTTTTTCCATTGTTCCCCTTTCTTTCTTACACATAGACATACTCCGCCATCACCGGCTGAAGATCTTCTTTCAGCAGACTGTCATAGACCTCCCGGACGGACCGTTCATCCGAGATCTCAAACTGAGCGTCCCCCTTATCCTCCAGCT
>DWYN01000043.1 GCA_019118645.1 Candidatus Blautia excrementipullorum
ATGGTTGCGTAGATGTGGAGGAAGAGCAGAAGAAGATTCATTCATGGGAACGTCAGTTTATAGATCAGCTCCCCACAGAAAAAATGAAAGAGAATATCCGGAGAGTATTCGAACAAGGATAATCAAATAACTCTAACAAGATCGGGCGACCGGTCTTTTTTTATTTAGAAATGATATAGGAGGAAATAATTATGTATATATGCAAATTTATTGATGATGCCCAGGCTTTACTTGCCGTTAATATTGAAAGCAATATTTGCTCTCTGTTTCAAAGAATAGGAAATGGCATCAGCTTGATACAAGGTGAGTTCGTGAATGATGAAGACTATTTATTCCTTCCTGAAACGGGTATACAACTTGATGACTTTTGTACTGAGAAGTTTGGCCAGTTCATTATGACCGGTGGTAACTATGAGCAGATGGAGGATTTAGTATCTGCCAAGGATAAGGAGCATTTAGGTCTATTTTACGGCAGATATTTTACGGCAAAATTGGCTTATCGTGCTCAAAAGGGGTACCTGGAAATAAATTGTGGTGATAACGGTTATGTGTATACAGTATATTATCGGAATCGGACGATTCTCGATAAGGGAATAGTTGATGACTCTGATATTTCGATTGCAGAGGCAGCAGAAAAACTTTTAGGAAAATATTTTAAAGGGCAGAAGTGTTACGAAATAGATCCGGAAGATTTGTGGAATAAAGCTTAAAATTGGGGGAGGCCTGCCTCCCCCAATTTTTTCTTTTACGGAAATCTACCTCCAATGATAATATTATACGGTATCGATGAGATTTCTACAATTCAGAAATAAGGCAGTAGTCTATAAAGGTGACAGAACTGTAAGGAAAAGGTGGCTCTTTATTCACCTGGCTGTAAGGGTGGCCTGATATACTGTATTCTAAGGAGGAGGCAGAGACAATGGAAATTTTAAGAACAGAACATTTGACTAAAACTTATGGAACAGGCGAGGTGCAGGTTAAGGCACTGAAAGACGTGTCTTTTGCTTTAGAAAAGGGAGAGTTTGCAGCTGTTGTAGGTGAATCTGGGTCGGGAAAGACAACTCTTTTGAATTGTATTGGTGGCCTTGATACCCCCACATCGGGCAAGGTACTGTTGGACGGACAGGATATTTTCAGTATGAAGGAAAACAAACGAACCGTTTTCAGGAGACAAAATATTGGATTCATTTTTCAGAATTTCCAACTGGTGCCGGAACTGGATGTGGAGCAGAATATCATTTTCCCGCTGCTTCTGGACTACCAGAAACCGGATAAACAGCGGGTGGAAGAGATTTTAGAAGTGCTGGGGCTCACTGACCGAAGACATCATCTGCCGGGCCAGTTGTCTGGCGGACAACAGCAGAGGGTAGCAATCGGAAGGGCGCTTATCATGAGGCCCATGCTGGTACTCGCAGATGAACCTACAGGAAATCTGGACAGCAAGAACAGCCAGGACGTGATGGAGCTTCTTATGAAAGCTTCAAGATATTATCAACAGACGATTCTTATGATCACTCACAATGAGCATCTGAGTGCAAATGTGGATCGGGTACTCCGTGTAAAGGATGGAGTGCTTTCTGACCTGGGAGGTGTCCGGGCATGAGGAAAGAAATGAAACATTATCTGGATTTGATTCCTATTTCTGCAAAGCAGAGGAAGCATCAAAGCCGAATGACAAGGTTTTGCATTATACTTGCTGTTTTTTTGGTGGCATCCATCTTCAGCATGGCTGACATGGAAATTCAGAGCCAGATTCAAAGAACCATTAAAGACTATGGATCCTGGCATGCAGTATTCCAAAACCTGGATGAGGAACAGATCCGTATGATTGAAGCAAGACCAGAAGTGCAGGCTACGGCGAGATACGCCATTACTAATTATCGTACTGATGAGGGATATACGGTCAATGGAAAAGAAACAGCAATCTGCGGTTTTGACGAGAGTTTTCAGGAGATTATGCAAGATGTAGTTCCTGCAGAAGGCCATTTTCCGTCTAAAGAAACGGAGGCAATGTTTACCCAGAATGTTAAAAGGCAGCTTGGTACAGAAGTAGGAGATACTTTGACCTTAATGATGCCGGATGGGAATACAGTTGATTTTACTGTTAGTGGATTTATGGCAGATTCATCAATGCTGACCAGTGAGGATGCATTCGGGATGGTTCTCAACACAGAAACCTATCAAGAATATTTTGTAGATGAATTTCAATTTTATGTACAGTTTGTTCCATATAGTAATATTCAGAGGACAATCGATGACATATGCGAGCAGATGGGAATTTCATCGGAAGATATGCAGGAAAACACAAACCTTCTTACCCTTATGTTCCAGACCAGTGATTCGGTGATGAGGCAGCTCTATATGGTGGCAGCGCTGCTTGCTGTGTTGGTCATGGTGGCAGGTATTTTGATGATCTCCAGTAGCATGAACAGTAATGTGTCACAAAGGACCCAGTTTTTCGGAATGCTCCGCTGTCTTGGGGCCGATGTGAAACAAGTGCGGCGATTTGTGAGAAGGGAAGCGCTGAACTGGTGCAAAAGTGCGATTCCTATCGGTCTTTTGCTGAGTCTTCTGATGGTGTGGGCACTTTGCGCATTGCTGAGATACTTAAGCCCCTACTATTTTGGCGATATGCTTTCCCATGGAGTTAGCGTACCGGGTCTGATTGTAGGAGCAGCTACGGGAATGGTTACAGTGCTTCTGGCGGCGCGTTCTCCCGCAAAGCAAGCATCGAAGGTATCTCCCCTGACCGCAGTATCAGGCAATGCCGGAACAACGCATGCGGCAAAGAAAGCAGCAAATACACGTTTCTTCCATGTCGAGACAGCTTTGGGGGTCCATCATGCCTTAGGCAGTAAAAAGAACTTCCTTCTGATGGCGGGATCCTTCGCTTTTAGTATCATACTATTTTTAAGCTTTAGCCCTGCGATTGACTTTATGAATCAGGCATTACGCCCGCTTCAGCCATCAGCAGCGGATTTGTCAATCATAAGCCAGGATCATACATGTTCGATTTCCGACGAAATCTCAGATCATTTAGAAGAGAATCCTTCGGTAGACAAAGTGTATGGGAGAAGTTATGCATACAGTGTACCTGCAAGAAGCGGGGAGGCAAGCTTTAAAGTACAGCTTATCTCGTACGAGGAAGATCAATTCAACTGGGCGCAGGAGGATCTTGTCGATGGTTCTCTGAGTGACGCAGAAGATGGCTCAGGAGCCCTTGCTGTTTTTATGAACGCTAACCGAGAATTTAATATAGGGGACGAATTAATCCTAGAGATTGGCGGTGAAGAAAAAACGGTAAAGATTGTAGGCCGCTTGGCAGAGAGTATGTTTGATGTAACGGATGAATCTGCAAATTTGATCTGTTCAGAAGAATTGTTCCGGGAACTAACAGGGGAATCAGGGTATACGATCATAGACGTACAGTTTAACAGTCAGGTTACAGACCAGGACGTAGAAGACATACGAGGCCTTGCAGGAGAGGGGGTTACTGTAGCAGACAACAGAATGGAAAACGCTCAAGTTCGTGGAGGATACTATTCGTTTGCTCTATTCCTTTATGGATTCCTAGCTGTGATCACTCTTATTTCAGTGTTTAATATCATCAATAGCATTGACATGAGTGTATCCGCCCGTATCCGGGAGTATGGGGCTATGCGTGCCATAGGCATGAGTAGTTCTCAGATGGTACGCATGGTGGCAGCTGAGGCGGTTTCTTATGTCATATGGGGAATTTTGATCGGAAGTACTGTAGGATTGTTTTTGAACTATAAGGTGTTTGAGAATCTTATTACTGTGAGATGGGGGACGCCATGGTACTTTCCCGCTGGTGCTCTTGCTGTGATTCTTATTGCCGTGATCCTTGCCGCGGCAGCCGCTGTACGTGGACCTGCGAAACGGATTCATGAGATGTCCATTGTAGCCACCATTAGTGCGCTTTGACAAGCAAAAAGCCGGCAGCTACTATTCAGTAACTGCCGGAAGATATAATGTTGTTATACATTCTTGTGATTCTCAGGATATATGTAGTATAATATGGGAATTGACCAAATAATTTAGAAGACTTGGAGAGTACCCGAAATGTCACAGTATACTGAAGAATACACAGAGATAGAAATTGATAGAGAAGATATGCTTTCACTGACAAGGCGTATGACGCTTAAGCGGACTTCCATTACCAGGATCGCGGGAGCCTATATAGATTTGGATGGCTTCGTAGACGGTACGTTCAATACGCGATTCCTGAAGCTCTCAGGTCCGGAACGGGCAAAGAAGCTGGAAATTGCAAAAGAGATTCCTTTTGCAGATACAAACCGGAATTTGAAGCGTTATCTCATACCAAATAAAAATAGGGGCAAAGACAGCTTGTGGCAGCTTCTGATGGGAGCGAGGGCAGCAGGACTGGAAAACGATTCGTTACTGGATGTATTTTATGACATCATGGCTGAAAAGTATCAGTCAGATCAAGAATATGGCATCTTTCTTTACCATGACAGATATGATATTCCGACAAAGGCTGCAGACCATGAAAGACTGGGAGAATCCGAACAGGTTTTTGAATATCTGATCTGTGGCGTATGTCCGGTCACTGGTGATTATGAACCAGAAAAACCGGAATGTGGATTTCTATTCCCCGCATATTCACAGGGCGGGGCTCTTGTGAACTGTATTGACATCTTTCAGTCCGATGTAGAACACCCTCATGCCGAATTTACTGAAATGTTTCTGAAATAGTTTATATTGACATTGGCAGATACGTGTTCTATGATAATGGTATCAATACACACCCAGGTATTGCAAAACACTCAACTCAACTAAGCCCGGCAGCAGGGATGCTGCCGGGTATATTTTTACTATTTTAGCAACTGACGCTATCTTTTCTTACAGTTTGGTAAGGTACAGTTTCTCCTCTATTTATTATGGTATAATTACTATATCTTCAGAATTGGATAATAATATATGGAGGATTACTATGAGCAGACTGCTTTTATTAGAGGATGATGTCAGCCTGATTGACGGGTTGAAATACTCGCTGGAGAAAAATGGATTTGAGCTGGATGTTGTCCATACTGTAAGGGAGGCACGTCTACAGTTACATAGCAAACATTCTTATGATCTCATTTTGCTAGATGTGACTTTACCAGATGGCACTGGGTTTATGATCTGTGACGAAGTGCGCAGGGCAGGAGATGATACGCCAATCATATTTCTGACTGCAGCAGACGAAGAGACAAATATAATCCGGGGACTGGATAGCGGCGGAGACGATTATATTACCAAGCCATTTAAACTTGGAGAGCTATGCTCGCGGATTCGTGCATTGCTGCGCAGGAGCTCGATTAAAAAAACAGATAACACACTGAAGGCTGGACCTGTTACTATAGATCAGATAGCGGATAAAGCGTTTCTGGGCGAGAAACTATTGGATCTGACAGGGGCAGAATATCGTCTGCTCTGCCTGCTTGTTGAGCACGATGGTCAGACAATGACAAGGAATGCGATATTTGATGCCCTTTGGGATGGTAATGGCAATTTTGTGGATGATAACACATTATCTGTTTATATCCGCAGACTGCGCGGGAAGATTGAGGAAGATCCTTCACATCCGAAGTATCTGATAACTGTGCGAGGCTTTGGATACCGATGGGAGGGAAACGCATGAATTGCTTCAATGATAAACTGAATCAGAAATATTTGGGGTTTGTTGGAGGCTTCTGCGTCCTTCTTGTCGCTATTTTTCTTATTGTAGGGTGGCAGCAGGGAGTCCGCATAAGAAACAGCCTTTTTCAGTGGGAGAGGATGGTTTCATCATCGTTATTGGAGAACGGCGTCAGCAAAGGAATTGTTGCGGAGGCATTTGTAAATCAGGAATCATCACTGGAAGGGGATAGCTTCCTAAGGCAGATTGGTCATACAGAAGATATCAGCCCGGTGCTGTATGACATTTCAAAATATGAATTATCTACGGTATATCTTTATTTGGCTGTTATAGGAGCAGGTCTGATTCTTATCCTATTTGCGGGGACAATATTTTATTTGGAAAAAAGGGAAAGAGCTTTTGCCAAAGCTACAGGAATTATAGAAAAGTACGCCGCTGGAGACTATTCTGAACGATTGGCGAGTAATAATACAGGGAATCAGCAGCGTCTTTTCAGGGCCGTTGACGGGCTTGCTACAGCACTTCAGGCAAAAAGTGAAGCGGAGTATAAGGGGAAGCAATTTCTCAAAGATACGATATCTGATATATCACACCAGCTGAAAACACCCCTTGCTGCATTAAATATGTATACAGAGATTATATCCTCCGAACCAGACGAGGAGCGGACAGTTCGTGAATTTGCTTCTAAGTCCGTTCAGTCGCTGGCACGTATGGAAAGGCTGATCTATCTGTTATTAAAGGTAACACGACTGGATGCCGGGAGTGTGAACTTTAACAGAAAACCAGTAAAAGTGCAGGAGATAGTTTATAAATCAGCAGAGGATCTGTTTATTCGCGCAAAACAAGAGGAGAAAGAACTGTTATTTGAGGGGAATACGGGTATTACTCTGTATTGTGATGAAGACTGGACTGTTGAAGCAATCGGTAATCTGTTAAAAAATGGGCTTGACCATACGAAAAGAGGCGGCACAGTCTGTATTTCGTGGAGTGTTTCTCCTGCCATGCTGAGGATTGATGTTAAGGATAATGGCAGTGGAATCCAACCGGAGGACATTCATCACATTTTTAAGCGTTTTTATAGAAGCAGGAACTCGTTGGATACCCAGGGAATCGGACTTGGACTTCCATTAGCAAAATCGATTATAGAAGGACAGGGCGGTGTTTTATCTGTTGAGAGTGAGCCGGGGCAGGGAACGGTTTTCCATATCTCTTTTCTGAATAACAGGAATAAGTAAAAGTCAAATAGATAAGCCGACTATCTGTATGAGAAACTTTGATGAATAAAGAGCGATAGTTGTTAATCTACAGTGGTTTCTCATACAGGTGTTTCATCGCGATGCAGAGTGACAGAATTAGATCCTATTTCCCTTTTGTTCCTTGATAATATGAAGTAACTGATTTTGCTTTTTGACTTCCAGACGCAGACGGATATAATAGATAAGTGCGCCGATTAGATAAGGTACAGAGAATGATAATGTCATATCTCTATAACCATCTGGATGAATGTCAACAAAGAAAGAAGCTATTTTAATGATGCAAGGATTATAATTTCTGCGATCATATATTGCATGATTATCATAGCAAGCGGTGAAAAGCGGTTGAACCTATAGTGCTGTGACAATACAGCAACGCCAAGGATGCTTAGGACTAGAAATAGGAAAATATTGAGCTGCGTAGGATTCATTTTCCTGTTGATTATAATTTCAAATATTGTATATCCTATAGAGATGACCGTATAGGTAATGCATATAATGGGGATAACATTTTTTTTATTTATGATTCTCATTATGAAATCCTCCTTTGCTCATTTTACTATGAAACATAATCTTCCGGGTAGCCAAAAAAGCGCAGACTATCCCTATCAAACTAAAAAAGGTTGATTTAAAACTTAACTGGTAGGCCTATGCGGCAACTACTGGGACATCCCAGCCAAGCGCTTTTAACTTTTTAAGGTATGCATTGATCTTGCGTTCCTTATTGAACTGATTGTAATACTCAGCCCCTAGATCCTTGAAAACAACACCATCCTTGAGGATGTGGTATATTGCAATGAGCATAGAATGAGCCACTGCCACATAGGCACGCTTTGGTCCACGATGGGCACTGATTCTCATAAATTGAGCATAAAAGTAGGATTTCTTATTTTTTACAGCTGCATGCGCGCAGGTAATCAGTGTTGTACGCAGGAGGGCGTTTCCTTTTCTGGTTTTACCAGACTTACGTTTTTTTGCACTTTCATTGTCACCGGGGCATAATCCTGCCCAGGAAGAAATGTGCTTATCTGTGGGGAAGCGTCCCATGTCTGTACCAATGACGGAAATGATAGCCTGCGCACTGGTGTTGCCTATGCCGGTCACATCCTGAATAGCCTGCGAAGCCTGCTTTTCTTCCGGCTTCATAAAGTTGTCAATTTCATCGTCCAGATTTTTGATATGCTCATTCAGTTCGTCCAAATGGGCAAGAAGCTCTTTCATCATCCTGCGCTGGAGAGGAGATATCACGCCGTTCAGGTCATCGATGATCTGCTCCTTTGTGGCTTTGAGGTTATGGGCAATGACTTTCTGCTCATACATCTCATTGTATTTTGCTTCGTCAAAGGATTCCCCGGTAAGGAGATATTCCAGGAGACTGCGGGCGCTTTTGCCATTGATGTCTGATACGGTTCCTGACAACTTGATGTTGGCGCCCTCCAGCATTTTCTGGAGTCGGTTCAACTCTCTGGTACGCTCACCCACAAGGCTTTTGCGATAGCGGACTAATTCTCTTAGTTCACGCTGATCCTTGTTGGGAATGTAACTGGGCTGGAGCAATCCATGCTGAAGAAGGTCTGCGATCCATTCTGCATCTTTTA
>DWYN01000044.1 GCA_019118645.1 Candidatus Blautia excrementipullorum
ATCCGTGTTCTGACCTCTGACGATCCGGAATTTGTGGGTATGCATGGGCGGTTTATCGAGGAGCATTATCCCGGAATCCGCTGTGTTTCCAAATGTATTCCGGATCAGCCGGAAGGAATTCACAGCCATGAGCTGGAGCGGATTGCGGTGCCAAAGGTTGTGGAGACGGCAAAATCCTTTGAAGATGTGGACATGATTATTGTCAGCTGCGCTGATGATCCGGGTGTGCCAGAGGTGCGTAAGGCGCTTCCCGGCATTCCGGTAACAGGAGGCGGAGAGACCACAGCAGCGCTGGCGCTCCGTTACGGGGAAAAGATCGCGGTTCTGGGAATTGTGGATTATGCTCCCAAAGCCTACCTGCGGATGATTCCGCCGGAAAAACTGGTGGCTGTGGGAAGACCCGAGGGAGTAAACAGCACGCTCGATCTGATGACGCCGGAAGGAAGAGAATCCTGTTTCCGGAAAGCGAGGGAGCTGAAAGAAATGGGCGCGGAGGTAATTGCTCTTGGCTGCACAGGTCTGGCAACCATCGGCATCGCCCGGGATCTGGAGAAGGATCTGGGAATTCCGGTGATCGACCCGGTTCTGGCGGAGGGGCTCTTTGCCTATTTTGAAGCTGTGCGCAGGCAGGGCTGAGCGGTATTTCATTTCCACGCGCATAAGACTGCGGAATAAATACGCAAAATAAGTACACAAAACAAAAAACGTGAAATAAAAAACGGGGGATTTTTTCCGGACCGGATGCTCAGGAACGGAAAAGATCCCCTTCTGTTTACAGCTGAAGTATGGTATACTTTCAGGTATCACAGAAGAAAGGAAATAATCCTATGTATGATTATCTGATCGTGGGCGCGGGACTTTACGGCGCTGTGTTTGCAAGGCAGGCAAAGGAACAGGGAAAATCAGTTCTTGTCATCGATAAACGGTCTCATATCGCAGGCAATGTCTACACAGAAGAGGTGGAGGGCATCCAGGTGCATAAGTACGGAGCCCACATCTTCCACACGAACAACCGGCAGGTATGGGAATATGTGAACAGATTTGCCCGGTTCAACCGGTTTACCAATTCTCCGGTAGCGAATTATCATGGGGAGCTTTACTCTCTTCCCTTTAATATGTACACCTTCAATAAAATGTGGGGAGTGGTGACGCCGCAGGAAGCTGCGGATAAGATTGAAGAACAGAAGAAGGCGGCCGGAATCACAGAGCCGAAGAATCTGGAGGAGCAGGCCATCAGCCTGGTGGGAACAGATATCTACGAGAAGCTTGTGAAGGGATATACGGAGAAGCAGTGGGGACGGCCCTGTACAGAGCTGCCGGCCTTTATCATCCGCAGGCTTCCGGTCCGCTTTACCTTTGACAATAATTATTTCAACGCTCTGTATCAGGGAATTCCGGAAGGCGGATACACGACTCTTGTGGCTGCGATGCTGGACGGCATCGAGGTCCGCCTGGGCGTAGATTATCTGGAAAAGAAGGAAGAACTGGACGGTCTTGCAGAGAAGGTGGTATACACAGGCCCCATTGACGCGTACTTCCAGTATCAGCTGGGATATCTGGAGTACCGTTCCGTCCGTTTTGAGACAGAAGTGCTGGATATCCCCAATTTCCAGGGAAATGCGGCGGTAAATTACACGGACAGGGAGACACCTTGGACGCGGATCATTGAACACAAATGGTTTGAGTTCGGAAAAGACGCGGAAGGCAGAGAACTTCCCAAAACGGTTATCAGCCGGGAATATTCCTCAGAGTGGAAGCCGGGAGAGGAGCCCTATTATCCGGTCAACGATGAGAAAAACAGCGCCCGGTATGAGCAGTATCGAAAGCTGGCAGAAGAAGAAAAGAATGTGATCTTCGGAGGACGGCTGGGAGAGTACCGGTATTATGATATGGACGCAGTAATTGCAAGCGCTCTTGCAATGGCGGAGAAAGAATTGAAAGCGTAGCGGGGACAGAGAGGAAAAGAAAAGAACAATCCAGAATAGGGAAAGCTGAAAGCAGCAGGGACCGGTGCCAGGCGGAAGATATCTGCCGGAGCACAGGGGCCCTGCTGTATTTTTTGCAGGTCTTTGGAATGACCTGTTTATCATTGGCAGTCTGATGTCTCAGACAGCCTACAGGGAAAATGCTCCGCAAAAAATACCCTTCCTATGTTGTAACAGAAAAAACAGAAAAAAGAAATCAGAATAATAAGAACAGAAGAAAAAAGGCATATGTTTCCGGCTCTACATCCGATTGATGAATTGCTCGACAGTTTGAACCTGACGGGCCAGAAGAAACCAGCGCTTTAGCTGAAAAGAGCTTTTTTGTTTCAGAATTTTTTCCTGAACTCCCAGAGGAATTCTGCCATAATCAGATAAAGTTTCCAGGATACATTCGGCCTTCCCTTCCGCCAGTCCCAGATCATGGGCTTCGGCGTGCAGAAGACAGCAGGTATCCGGATGAAATGCAGGCTTCTGCTGCATGGATTCTCCTCCTTTCTTTGGCGTGAATTTGGTACAGACAAGCGAAACGTGAAGAGCAGTGCGGCTGTGATGTGACTTCAGATTCGAAGATTTCCGTTAAATGAATTCGTTTTATGCGGATATTATAAACTGCTTAAAACGTAATATCAAGGATATAACTGTAAAAAGACATTGACAGACATTATGCGTCATGCGGGGCCGGAAGGACCGGGAAAGAAGGTTGAAAAGCGGCAGTAATGGAGCATATAAAATCAAACAGGTATGAAAAGGGAATCATAGCAGCAAAATGAGAAGGACGAAGAATAAAAAAGCAGGAGGTATTGATCAAAATGGAAGAACGAATTATAACGGAAGCCATGCTGCTGCGCTACAGAGCGTATCTGGAAGAGGAAGAGAAAAGCCGGAACACCATAGAAAAATACATGAGAGATCTCCGGGCTTTCCGGTCCTGGCTGTCAGACCGCCCTGTCAGCAGGCAGGAGACGGCTGCCTATAAAGAAAGGCTGAAGGAAATCTATACTGTGCGGAGCATCAATTCCATGCTTTCTTCTGTGAACAGCTTTTTCCGGTACTGCGGCTGGACAGACTGCTGTGTGAGGCAGCTGCGTGTGCAGAATCAGATCTTCTGCCCCCGGGAAAAGGAATTGTCAAAGGAAGAGTACAGAAAACTGGTGGAGACAGCCAGAAGGCAGAAGAAAGAACGTCTGGAAGCCGCCCTGCAGACGATCTGCGCCACAGGAATCCGCATCAGCGAACTTTCTTTTATCACTGTAGACGCAGTCTTGCGGGGAAGCGCGGAGGTGTCCTGCAAGGGAAAATGCCGCCAGGTATTCCTGCCCCAGAAGCTGCAGCTGATTCTGAGACAATATATCCGCAGAAAGAAAATCCGTTCCGGCCCGGTCTTTGTGACAGAGAGCGGGAAACCCTGGGACAGGAGCAATATCTGGAGAGAGATGAAAGCGCTGTGCCGGGAAGCGGGCGTAAGCGCCGGAAAGGTATTTCCCCACAATCTGCGCCACCTGTTTGCGAGGACTTATTATAATATGAAAAAGGATATCGCGAAACTGGCGGATATCCTGGGACACTCCAGCATCAATACGACGCGTATCTATATTATTTCCACGGGGCGGGAACACCAGAGACAGATAGGACGGCTGGGACTTGTTCTGTGAAATAAAAAAACAACATAATACCGATTATGTTGTACGTAGAGATTTTCTGAAATTTGACTATACATAGTTTACCATTTCCTGGCGGAAAAATCAACAGTAATAACGAAGTTTAAAAAGTGTTTTTCGTTGTACTTTCAAGAAAATATGCTAAAGATTTTGGAAAAACATATAAATTTTTAAAATTGCATGACAAATAACCGGTCGAATCAGGACCGGTTTGTTTTGCGTGAATTTCTTTTCAGATGTTTTCCGTGCCGCTGTTCTTTAGGCAGGCATCTGCAGCTTACTGTTTCCTGAAAGAATACAGTATCCAGGGAATGAGTCTCAGCTCCCAATTCCGGGAAAATCATCCAATTTCCATTAAAAACGTACCACATAATCGGTATTATGTGGTAGCTCTGAAAAATGACAGGGGGATCTAAATCTGAAAACGGAGGGAAAACAGTGAAGAGAACAAAAAGCCGCCTGGCGGTGTGGGGCGTACTGTTCCTTGCCGTACTGATGCTGCAGGGCTGTTCTTCCAATGAGAATTCTTCTGATGAGTTTCAGGATGTATGGGCGGAAGCCGGGGAAACGGTACATACACAGCTGTTTGATTTTACTGTCAGCGACGTGGCTGTGGTGGACAGTTATGACATCCTTGTACCGAATGATGGAAACCGGCTGGTGCGGATGGACTTATCCGTCACGAACACCAGCAATGAAAAATACACAATGTTTGCCGAAGATTTTCAACTGCAGTGGGGAGATGGAAAGGAAGATTTCAGCACCTGCCTGGCTGCGGTAGACGAAGATATGACGCCTTATTCCTACACTCTGTACCCGGGTGACAGCTATGACAGCGTTATGGTGGTGCAGATTCCGGAGGATGCGGACAAGCTGATGGTCGCGTATCAGGAGAAGCTTTCTGATGGAGAAGACGGTTCTGCCTATTTTGTGGAGGCTGAACTGTGAAATGGATAAAGCATGGGGCAGGAATGCTTCTGTCCGCCCTGGGAGCGGCCTTGATTGCAGTTCTTATCTGGAAAGGGCCGGGGTGGGTCAGCGAATGGAGGCTGCGGCAGGAAAAACCGGAGACGCCCGCTGTCACGGTGATTGAGCCGTCCGGAGCCGGAAATTCCGGTGATTTTGGAGAAAATGCAGAGAATGAACAGTCTGCGGAAGAAATTGAAGCGGCGCAGCGTGAAAAATATGCTTCAATTCTGGCCCGCAATCCGGATGTGGTGGGCTGGCTGACGATTGAGGATACGCCGGTGGACCTGCCTGTGCTGCAGACGACAGACAATGAATTCTATCTGCATCACAACCTGGACGGTGAGTATGATGATGCCGGACTGCCCTTTGTGGATTATGAATGCGACGTGAAAGAGGGACGTCATCTGATTATCTACGGCCATCATATGAGCAGCCGTTTTGACGCTCTGGCGGAATATTATGACCCGGATTTTTATGAGGAGCATCCAGTCATTCAGCTGGATACGCTGTATGAAAGCAGTCTGTATAAGGTAGTGGCAGTATACGCGGTCACAGCGCGTACAGAAGACGCCGATTTTTTTGCGTTTAATACCTATGTAGATTTTGACACTGACGAGGAAGAACAGGAGTATTTGGACGAGATAGAACAGAGAGCATTTTATACGACGGGTGACTATGTCCAGGCAGATGAAAAACTACTGTCGCTGTGTACCTGCACGTACCAGATGGAAGACGCCCGCCTGGTAGTTATGGCCCGCCCCTTACGAGAAGGGGAGAGTCTCGAAGCCGGCACTGTCACGGTCAATCCTGATCCGCTTGTGCCGGAGCGCTGGCCATGAGGGTGGATAACCCGGGTAAGCTTAATCTGATTTCAAACGCTGCGGCCGGAAAAAACGGGGCCCAGGCTGCGGCGCTTTGGAATAAAATTTTATGAATGAAAAGGAGTAATGAAATGTTGAAGACGAAAAAGCTGTATCGTCTGATGGCAGGGTTACT
>DWYN01000045.1 GCA_019118645.1 Candidatus Blautia excrementipullorum
AAGCGGAGAAATTGTGTGCATGGAAAGCGAAAGTCCATTGGGACCGTTCACCATAAAAGAAACCATTTTAGAGAATCCGGGGAAATATTTCGGATTAGGCGGAAACAATCATCATTGTGTGTTTTCTTTTAAGGATCATTGGTATATTACCTATCACACCAGAGTATTGGAAGGAAATATGGGGATTGAAAAGGGGTATCGCTGTACTCATATTGATTCTTTTACCATGCAGAAGGATGGCAGTATTGGTCTGATAGATCAGACCCTTCAGGGCAGAGAACAGTTATCTTATGTGGATGCCTATCAGCGTCATAGTGCAACGGAAGTGGCAGTGATGAGCGGTATGAGTACAGTAGCAGGAGATGCAGTTACTGATTTCTATGGTTCGGGAACCACGGCGCTCGGAAAAATCCAAACAGGTTCTTTTGTTAAGGTACAGGGTGTGGATTTCGGGGAAGGAGCACCTTCCAAATGGATCGCAGAGATTAAGAATGCAAATGGAGAAGTTGGAGTGATACAGCTTCGTGCAGATGGATTAAATGGAGATATACTGGGCTATCTGACCATCGATGCCAATACCGGTACAAATTATGCAGAATTTGAGACAAATTTGAATACCGGTATTACAGGTGTACATGATGTGTATATGATTTTCTATGGAGAGGAATATGAGGTGTTATCCTGGCAGTTTGAAAAATAAATAGGGATTAATTGTAAGGAGAGGGAAAGTTATGGCGTATTTACTAAGTTACACTCGTTTACCTGTCGACAGTGTAATTTATGATCCGAGACTGGCATACAGTATGCACCTGGCGATCAGTGAGGACGGTGAAAATTACCAGGCGCTGAATCACAATTCCGGTGTACTGTTTGTGAAGGCAACCGAGAATGAAGATGGTTCTTTGACACCATGGAGTTTGAAAAATCCTGTGATCCTGGAATTGAAAGATGGAGGTTTTGGAGTAGTAGCCGAAAGAATCGGCGCCGATGGAGAAGAGGATACGGAAAGCGCAGGAAAGTTTCTTTATTTTACCACAAAAGACTTTTTGGATTATACAGAAGTAGGATTTCTGTCGAAAGAAGAAGCGGAAGAAAAGAAAAGAGAAGGCAATGCAGACCGTATGAAAGTACCTGCAGCAGAAAAATTGGAAATTCAAGGGGTTGTTCCGCAGAATGTCCTTGAGATTTCAGAAAGCGTGGCGGACAGACTGCGTAAAAAACTTCTGACGCCGGTAAACTGTGGTATGGAGTTCCCTGAGCAGGTAGAGGCATCCAGTGCAGAAGAACTGGAAAAATATCGGGCCATGGCTTTCTATACAGATGGTACAAAGGTAGCGAAAAGAGTGGATTGGGACTTGAGTACCGTGGATTTTGCAGTGCCGGGAACGTATAAGATAAAGGGAAACGTGCATCAGGAACATTTTGAATTTCCGATTGCGTTTTATCGTGCCGATCCTTGTGTGGCGAAGTGGAAGAATAAATATTATTTTATTGCAACGAATGATGCGGACGATAATCATACGCTTTATATCAGAGAAGCGGATACGATTCCGGAGCTGGTAAATGCAGAAGAAAAACTGATTTTGGATTCCACGACTTACCCTCATGTTGGAAATCTGCTCTGGGCACCGGAGTTTCATGAGATAAATGGTAAGCTTTATATTTTCCATGCAGCTACTCCGGATGAATTTTTCAAAGAAGAAAGCCATGTAATGGAATTGCGTGAAGGCGGAAATCCTTCCTGTAAGGAAGATTGGTCTGAGCCGAAGAGAGTCGTATGTCCGGACGGCAGTGATCTTTGTGAAGCGGGTAAAGAAATTACGTTGGATATGACTTGTTTTGAATGGGAAGGAGATTATTATGTAATCTGGTCCCAGAGACAATTTCTGCCGAAAGATTTAGGGGCGTGGCTCTATATTGCAAAGCTGAATCCACAGGAACCCTGGAAATTATTGACAGACCCGGTGGTGTTATTGAAGCCGGATTACGGATGGTCCAACAATCATACCTTTGTAGTGGAAGGACCTTTTGCGCTTCCGCGGGAGAATAAACTGTATGTGACCTTCTCAGGAGCGGCAATCGATACTTCTTATGTAGTAGGATTATTAAGTATCGAAAAAGGAAAGGATTTGTTACAGCCTGAAAACTGGAAGCAGGGAAATTATCCGATCCTGACTGCAAGAAGTGTAGAAAGCGAGTATGGTACCGGACATAATGCTTATGTGACCGACGAGGATGGCACCGTTTGGAATACCTATCATGCACGCCCGGGAGTGGAAGGAGTAAGAAGCAGCGGCATCCGCAGAGTGCATTTTGATATCGACGGAGCGCCGATGCTGGATGTGACGGAAGAATTGGATCTGTCAGAAGCGTTTGCACAGGTAGAGACGTGTGTCGTCGTGCGGTAAGCCCTGAAACAGATGAGACGCGCTGGATGTGTCGTGGTTACGTAAACGGGAGGTGTGTAATGAAAGAAATCGCAGGGAAAAAAGTAATACTGACAGAGGGTGAGTTTCTCCGTCGTGAAGAAGCAAACAAACGTTATTTGATGAAGCTTGAGACTCCTTATTTATTACGCAGCTATTTACATGAGGCAGGCAGATATTCCGGGAGAGGACCTGATGCAGAAGCCTTTGGAGGCTGGGAAGATCTCAGCTGCCAGCTAAGAGGACATTTCCTGGGACATTGGTTGTCGGCAGCGGCGCTGCATTATCAGGAAACGGAAGATGTAGAGTTAAAAGCAAAAACAGAAGTCATTCTGAAAGAACTGGAGCTTTGCCAAAAAGATAACGGCGGAGAATGGGTATGCCCGATTCCGGAAAAATATTTGTACTGGATAGGAAAGGGAAGGAACATCTGGGCGCCGCAATACAATATTCATAAGCTTTTTATGGGGCTGATCGATGTATATCGAATGATGGAACAGCCAAAGGCGCTTTCCATAGCAGATAAACTGGCGGATTGGTTTTATCGATGGAGCGGCAGATATACCAGGGAAGAGTTTTACGATATTCTGGATATGGAAACCGGCGGTATGCTTGAGGTTTGGGCAGACTTATATGAAATTACGGGTCAGGAAAAATATAAGATTCTGATGCAGCGGTATTATAGGAGCAGATTGTTTGAACCACTATTGGAGGGAAAAGATGTATTGACAAATATGCATGCCAATACTACGATTCCGGAAGTCCTTGGCTGTGCCAAAGCGTATGAGGTCACAGGAGAAGAAAAATGGCTGCATATTGTTGAACAATATTGGAAGTGTGCGGTTACAGACAGGGGATGTTTTGCTACAGGTGGCCAGACGCAGGGAGAAATCTGGACACCTATGAAAAAACTGAAAGCAAGACTTGGTGATAAAAATCAGGAACATTGTACCGTTTATAACATGATACGTTTGGCAGAATTTTTGTTTCGGCAGACGAAGGATCCTGCCTATATGCATTACATTGAATACAATGTTCAGAATGGTATTATGGCTCAAACGTATTGCCCGGAAGGCGGTCTGTTAACTTATTTTTTGCCGATGAAAGCTGCAAGCAGGAAGGAATGGGCCGGAGAAAGAGACAGTTTCTTCTGTTGTCATGGAACTATGGTACAGGCGAATGCTGCATGGAACCATCGTTTGTATTATCAGGAAGATGATCACTTGTATGTGACTATGTATGCCGATTCGCAAGTGTCTTTTGAAATGCAGGGCCGGAAGATTTGCCTTACACAGAATCAGGATTATATGAACGGAAGTCTGATGACCTGTTCGGAAAACAATGCCAAACAGACCATAAATGAAACAGTCAGTGCTTATGCGAATAAACCTGATTTCAGAAAATATGTTTTTACAATACATACACAGGAAGACACCCCATTTCATTTGATGCTTCGCATACCAGACTGGATCAGGGAAGACGCAATGGTTTACATAAACGATGATCTGTATGTAAAGACCAATAATACCGCGAAATTTGTCGCGATAAACAGGGTTTGGAGGAACGATGACAAAGTGACCGTACTGCTTCCGATCGGATTAAAATTTATCCCTCTGCCGGATGATGCGTCCATGGGAGCCTATCGGTATGGAGCCGATGTACTGGCAGGTATTACAGAGAAAGAACGTATCTTAAAGTTGGAGACGGAGAAACCGGAAGATGAGCTTTCTGCTGATACCGAACGGCAGTGGGGAGAGTTCCGTACCTTTTACCGGACAGAAAATCAGGATCCGGGTATTAGTTTCAAAAAGCTGAATGAGATTGGTAACGAACCATATCAGATCTATTTTAAAGTGAAATAAAGCATATGAGGTCCAAATACTCCAAGGAATGTCTGGACCTTATTTTTAACTTCTTATTTTTTACCTTCTCTGCAGGGCAAAGGTTTTTATTGTGCAATTAATATTTCTAACTATAAATGAGCAAATATCGAATTTTGCACAAACTTATCCCACAAACTTAAAAGCTTCTTCGAATGAGGCGCTGCTTTTTATGAGGCGGTACAGGTTTGCAAACTGTTCCTGCTTTAGCTGCTGCTTCA
>DWYN01000046.1 GCA_019118645.1 Candidatus Blautia excrementipullorum
CGGAGAGAAATGAAAGAATATTTTGTGGATGATTTTGAAGAATTTGATTTGTATAAAAAATTTATTCAGTATATGCTGGAACACAGCGATTTCTTTTCCCTGATTTATTTTAAGGAGAGAGAAAACTCGCCTGTAAGAAAAAGCGTAAGACAGCTGCGGGATCAGCTGCGGAAATTTAAGCTGTATAGTATGAATACAATGGAATGGCCGAATACGAAGACTTTTGATACGAGGCATATATATAACATGGCGTTTTATTACGCTGATATGGAATGCCTTGATATTCTCTGTCAGGTGCGCTGCTTTTACGACTGGGATTATCCGGATGCGCCGATGGATCTGTGCTTCTACAGAGACGGCTACTGCTGGTTTGCTGCTACTGCTCATGAAGAAATGTATTATTTGTATACGGATGACAAGGAGACGGTAAACGAACTGACGCAATTAGGGGCGGTTCTGACGTTTTTGAAAGATAAGTCAAAGGTATTCCATATTGATTTAAGCAATAAACTGAAAAAGTATGAAAAAAGATTTAAGTAATTAACGAAAAAAGCCAGAGAAAAGAAAGGACGGCATATCCGAGCTGCTGTCCTTTCTTTTTTGTTTTTAAAGTTACAAAAATGTACCTTTCCTGTACCTGAAATGTGACCTTTCTCTGGTATTCTGGAACCAGAAAACAGCAGGGAGGAATTTACCATGAAGAATAATGTGATTTTACAGGCCCGGGGGCTGAAAAATATTATGGCAAAGGAGAGACGGAGGTGCGCGCCCTGGATGGAATTGATCTGGACATCGAGAGAGGAAAATTTACAGCTATTATCGGAACCTCCGGCTCAGGAAAATCCACACTTCTGAACATGCTGGGAGGACTGGATACTCCAAGCGCCGGAAGCGTCAGGGTGGGGGATACGGAGCTGGCAGGTCTGAACAGCGAACAGGCAACGATTTTCCGGAGAAAACAGATCGGATTCGTATTTCAGAATTATAATCTGGTTCCGGTGCTCAGTGTATGGGAAAATATCATCTTTCCGATTTCTCTTGACGGACGTAAACCGGATAAAAAATTTATTATGAAGATTGTAAAGCTCCTGGGGCTGGAAAAGAAGCTGGACAGTCTGCCGAATAATCTTTCCGGCGGCCAGCAGCAGCGGGTGGCGATCGCCAGGGCTCTGGCGTCCAAGCCGTCCATTATATTGGCGGACGAGCCTACAGGAAACCTGGATTCCCGCACCAGCGACGATGTGATCGGACTTTTGAAGATGACAAGTCAGGAGTTCCGCCAGACAATAGTAATGATCACCCACAATCCGGAGATTGCCGCAATGGCAGACCGGGTGGTGCGGATTGAGGACGGACGAATCGTGGCCTGAAGGCTGTGAGACAGAAGAGACTGAAAGAAAGGAGAAATCCAGCGTTATATTGTCTGGATGAGTGATACGAAATGAACAGAAAAAAGAGCAGCGGATTCCGCCCGGTTCCTGTGCTGGCAGGAAGGATGTTCCGGGCAAATAAAGGCCGGAATCTGGTGGAAATGACCTTCCGCCAGACCGGCTATGATGCTCAGGCGTCTATCCGGGGACTTACGGAAGAGCAGGCCGGTGAGATTGCCGCTCATCCTGATGTGAAAGAGATTGGCAGAAGCATTGTTCTCGGAGTGGCTGAGAACGAAAGTCTTGCGGGACAGTCAGTGGAGATCCGCTGGGCGGATGAAAGCTATGCAGAACATTCTTTTGCGCTTCCCGCAGCAGGACATCTTCCGGAGGCGAAGGATGAGATTGCGCTGGATACGCTTACGCTGGCCAGACTTGGGATTCCCTGCGAACTGGGACAGAAGGTTACCCTGGAATGGAGGAAAGATCTGAATTCAGAAGAACTTACGGTTTCTGAATTTACCCTCTGCGGATTCTGGGAGGGAAATCAGTCCAGCTATGCGTCCATGGCCTGGGTCAGCCGGGCCTACGCTGATGAAATGACAGGCGGTAGGCTTTCGGCAGACGAGAGCCAGGTTCTGGGCCTCTTTATGACTCAGATCAATTTGTTCAGCGACCGGAATATAGAAGAAACAATGGAGAGAATCCTGGCGGACACCGGAAACACCGAGCTTGAGTATTCGGTAAATCTGGCTTACTCTCCGGAGATGGGAGCTATGGCCAGACAGGAAAGTCTTCCCATGTATCTGGGAATGATTCTGGTTTTTGCGGCAGGATATCTTATTATCTATAATATTTTTCAGATTAGTGTAACTGCGGATATCCAGTTTTACGGAAAATTAAAAACTCTCGGCACCACCACGAAGCAGCTGCGGAGACTGATTTACGGGCAGGCCGGACGTCTCTGCATAATAGGGATTCCGGCCGGCCTGATCTTTGGCTGGCTTCTGGGATCCGTGCTGGTACCGGTTCTTATGGGAACGATGGAGGGAGAGGCGGTCGTTTCTGTGAGCCTGGTAATCTTTGCGGGCTCTGCCGTCTTTGCCGCTGCTACTGTATTTATTTCCTGTCTGCGGCCTGCCCGGCTGGCCGGAAAGGTATCGCCCATTGAGGCGCTGCGTATGAGCGACGCGGGAGAGTACAGAGGCAGAAGAAAAGCAGGAAGAAGGCCGGGAAATGCATCCATTGGAGCTATGGCCTGGGCGAATCTCTGGAGAAATAAGAAACGTACTGTCACAGTGATCTGCTCGCTGACACTGGGGCTGGTTCTTCTCAGCTGCTTTTATGCCAAGAACGCTGCTTTTGACATGGAAAAGTATCTGGCCGATCTGACGATTGCGGATTTTACCCTGTCAGACGCTACCAGCGGGGATTACACAGGCGGTTACGATCCTCATGGGGATACATTGACAGAATCTCTTGTACAGGAACTGGAAACAATGGATGGGGTGGAAGCTGTGGGGCATCAGTATTCCGCCCGGGAAAACTGGCAGATGGATGGAAAAACCCTGGAGAATGTGGCTGCTTTTTATACAGAAGACAAACTGGCAGACTGGGAAGAGGATGATTCCCACGGAGCGCAGCAGCTGCGGGCTGCATTGGAGACTGGGGAGACCTCGGCAGTGGTGTACGGGCTGGATGGAATTCCGTTGGATACGATTACCCAGGAGCAGTACATCATGGATGGAAAATTCGATGCAGAGGCTTTCGCCACAGGCAGCTATCTTCTGGCGGTAGGCCCAAGCGTTGAGCCGGGGGAAACCTATCCGGTTTTGCCGGCGCCTTCTGTGGGAAGCACAGTAGACATCGGCGGAAAAACCTATACGGTGATGGCGGTGGTTTATCCTCTGAATCCTGTTACTCAGTTAGCATCTGACAAGGATGCGCCGGACAGATTTGAAATGAGCTTTATCCTTCCGCTGGAAAGCTTCCGAAATACCTGGCCGGATCATACGCTGAGGCAGATGTTCCTGAACGTAGACGATGCTCACATTCACCAGGTACAGGCTTATCTGGACGAGTACATGGAAACTGTAAATCCGGGACTTCCGGTGACGTCCCGCCAGACTATGGCGGAACAGTATGAAGCGGAAACACGTTCTTCAGCGGTTATGGGAAATGCTGTGAGTGTAGTCATTGCTCTCGTAGGAGTCCTGAATTTTATCAACTCCATGGTGACGGCGATTGTTTCCAGAAAGAGGGAATTTGCCGTGATTCAGAGCGTGGGTATGACAAAGCGCCAGCTGAGCAGGATGCTGGCGGCAGAGGGACTTTATTACGCGGCGATTACCCTGGCGGCCTCTTACCTGATCAGCGGGTTTGCTGTGGGGGTGGTAATCCAGGCTCTTGTAGCGGGAGGATTTACAACCTTCCATTTCACGCTGCTTCCATTGGCAGTATGCACGCCGATTCTGCTGGTCTTCGCTGTACTGATTCCGTACCTGTGCTTCCGTAATCTGGAGAAGCACAGCATCGTAGAGAGACTGAGAATGGAGTAAGCAAAATATATTTTAAAGGACATTTCTCCCTGGATTGTGCCCAGAAAGAAAAACTTTCCTGGATTTGCAGTATGTTAAAGTCAGCAGCTTTATCAGCCTGGAGCTGAAAATAAAATCAGTAAAGACCGGAGAAATCCGGCCTCAAACTCCCTGAGGATATCAGAAATTCCCTGAAAAGCTGTAAATAAACAGGAAAGGACAATAGAATATGAAAAGAAAGTATCTTATGAAACTGGGAATGATGTTAATATGCGGCAGCCTGGCAGCAGGCGTTCCTGTTTTTGCAGAAAACAGCGAAAAAAATAATTTCTGAATGCTCTTGAAAGGGAAAGAAAGTTGGAAACAACGATCTTTCCCTTTTTAAATTACAAGCTATTTTGTACATAATGAGCTATAAGAATACCCTCTTGCTTTAAAATATTGAAAAATTGTAGTGGAGAAGGAAGACATGATATTTCTACTGAAAAGATTTAGGAAGAAAAAGTAGTTTCATTGAAATTTTTAGGATATGTGCCGACGGCGGCAGATCTTCAGAAAAATTAGTTTTAGAAAAATGTATATTTTGGGATCAAACGATAAAAACAGATCTGATAGATGGGGAGACCTTCATCCTACTTGAGAAATAAAGGGCAGTGCAGTAAAGAAACCGTAGAAAATCATGGAAAACTACGGTTAAAATCGCCAATACTAGAAAAGAAACCGTAGAAAATCAGGAAAGACTACGGTTAAAATCGCCAGTACTGTAAAGGAAACCGTAGAAAACCAGGAAAGACTACGGTTAAAATTGCTAATACTAGAAAAGAAACCGTAGAAAACCAAGAAAGACTACGGTTAAAATCACCGATAGTAGTAAAGGAACCGTAGAAAATTAGTAAAGTGCGTCCATGTCTTTGACGAAGGACGCACTTTAGAAATAGCCTGCGGTTAAGATCAGAAATTCTTAAACTTGAACCGTACCATTTTGCTTGGGACTTGGAGTGGGGACAAATTTTGTGTACAAGGATACAGTAATCACCTTTAAAATCGGAATCTATGCTGCCATCCCTGTATGGCAGTTTCTTATTATCGTCAACAGTGAACATAAAGGTTGAGAAAAAGAGGGGAAAAACGTTGTAAATATGCACAAAAACGCAATGATCAAATTGTGCAAATCATAAAAAATGATAAAACAATCATAAAAATGAGAATAGTTCATATAAACTCCTTGATATAATTCGTAAATCATGATATAACACATATAAAGAAACAAAAAGCTCAAAAAATGAAACAAATAAATGAACGTTTAAAGGGAAAAGGAGGATTTTTATGAGCAAAATTGACGAAATCACCAGAGAGAGCTGGATCATGGGTACTTTTCCGGAGTGGGGTACCTGGCTCAATGAGGAAATCGAGAGCGAGGAAGTAAAACCGGGAACTGTTGCCATGTGGTGGCTGGGATGCACCGGCATGTGGTTTAAGACCCCGGGCAACTGCAACATTACGGTAGATCTCTGGTGCGGAAACGGCAAGAGAACTCACGGAGACGGCAAGATGAAAGTTGGCCATCAGATGGCAAACATGTGCGGCGCAAGAGCAATGCAGCCGAATCTCCGGGCGGTACCTTTCGTAATTGACCCATTTGCCATCAAGCAGGTGGATGCAGTTCTCGCAACCCATTATCATCAGGATCACATGAGCGCTGAGTACGCATCCCACGTGATCAAATCCGGAATGACAACGGTAAACGAAGAGGGAAAAGAGATTCCGGTACCGTTCATCGGCCCCAAAAAATCTGTGGAACTGTGGCAGAAATGGGGAGTTCCGGCTGACCGCTGCATTACTGTGAAACCGGGAGATACTATTAAGATCAAAGACATTGAGATTGTGGCTCTGGACTCCTTTGACAGAACCTGCCTGGTAACAACAGATTCCACAGGCCCGGACAGAGAGGAACTCACAGGCAAATGCCCCACAGACATGGACGACAAGGCAGTGAACTATCTGATCAAAACTCCTGGCGGAAATATCTATCACAGCGGCGATTCTCACTATTCTATCTACTTTGCGAAACACGGCAAAGACTATGATATCGACGTGGCTTTCGGTTCCTATGGAGAAAATCCGGTGGGAATGGCTGACAAAATGACATCCTGTGATATACTGAGAATGGCAGAAGCTTTAAGATGTAAGGTAGTGATCCCGATCCACTACGATGTGTGGACAAACTTTATGGCCGATGTAAATGAAATCCGTGTACTTTATGAGATGAAGAAAGACCGTCTGGATTATAAGTTCCATCCGTTCTTCTGGGAAGTCGGCGGAAAATATGTTTATCCTACAGATAAAGACAAAAAGGCATATCACCACAGAAGAGGATTTGAGGACTGCTTTGAAGCGCCGCAGAATATTCCGTTCCGCTCCTGCCTGTAATTCAGAACGGAAACAGAATATGAGCTTACGGAGCTGCCTGGATGGCGCGGCGAGCGCGTCAAGTGGAGGAAAAAATGTTAAAAGAATTTGTGGAGAAAAAACACTATAAATTTGCGGACAGCGCCAGCGACTGGCGCGAAGCCATCCGCATGAGCTGTGAGGTCCTGGAAGCGGACGGCACAGTAGAAGAAAACTATAAAGAAGATATTATTAAATGCGTGGAAAAATACGGTCCGTACATTGTGATCATGTCCGATGTGGCGATGCCGCATTCCCAGGAATGCGCAAAAGGGGTTCATAAAACAGCCATTGCGTTTATGAAACTGGAGAAGCCGGTGAGCTTCGATCCTGAAGATCCGGAAAAAGATGCGACACTGTTTTTTACACTGGCTTCCTGCAATCCGGACCAGCATCTTGATAATATGGCAAGACTGGCAGATATGCTGTCAAACGAAGAGCTGATGGAGGGATTAAAAAAGGCGACATGTCCGGAGGATCTGATCGCCCTTGAAGAAAAATATCTGTAGGGAAAGAGGGGGAAACATATGAATATTTTAATGAATATATGGTCCTATTTTGCGACAAATATTCTGCAGCAGCCTGCGTTCATGATCGGCCTGATCGTAATGCTGGGATACATACTGCTGAAGAAACCATGGTATGATGTACTGGCGGGCGTGATCAAGGCGATTGTAGGATACTTGATTCTGACGGTAGGTTCTTCCGGACTGGTAAATAATTTCCGCCCGGTGCTGGTAGGACTGAAGGACGTATTCCACATTGACGCTATGGTAATTGACCCGTACTTCGGGCAGAACGCAGTTACAGCCGGGGTGGAGGAAGTGTTCGGAAAAGGATTCGGCGATGCGATGATTCTTCTTCTGATTGCGTTTATCGTCAACATTCTTCTTGTCCGGTTCAGCAAATATACAAAACTCCGCGCTCTGTTCACCACCGGACATGTGCAGGTGCAGCAGGCGGCCACCGCGTACTGGCTGATCATGTTCGCACTTCCGGGCCTGATTACCCACAATGTGGCGCTGATCGTAGTTATGGCAGTGATCCTCGGCGCATACTGGGCGGTTGGAGCAAATATTCTGATCAAACCATGCCAGGAGGTTACAGACGGCGCAGGCTTTACGCTTGCTCATCAGCAGATGTTCGGCGTGGCTTTGAACTACTGGCTTGCTGAAAAACTTTTCGGCAAAAAGAAAAACGGCAAGGAAGTCAAAAAAATCGACGATATCGAGCTTCCGGGCTTTATGTCCATCTTTAATGAAAACATGGTATGTACCTCTATCCTGATGCTGATCTTCTTCGGCGCGATTCTGTGCATCCTCGGAAGAGACTATCTGACAGAGGGCGGATTCCTGGCGGAAGGACAGTCCATGGTATTTTATGTGATCCAGACATGTCTGTACTTCTCCGTATATCTTGCGATTCTGCAGCTTGGCGTTCGTACCTTCGTAACAGAGCTGACAGCATCCTTCCAGGGTATTGCGGACAAGCTGCTTCCCGGCTCCGTACCTGGCGTCGACTGTGCGGTTATCTTTGGATTCGGTTCCGCGAATGCGGTTCCTCTTGGATTCCTTGCAGGATTTCTGGGACAGATCATTGCCATTGCGGCCCTGATTCTTCTCAAGAGCCCGACACTTGTTATCTGCGGATTCGTGCCGGTATTCTTTGACAATGCAACGATCGCGATCTTTGCAAATGAAAAAGGCGGAATCAAGGCTGCCCTGATTCTTCCGTTTATTTCCGGACTGTGTCAGGTATTCGGTTCCGCGCTGATTGCCGGCTGGGTAGGAATGGCTGCCTACGGCGGATACCTTGGAATGTGGGACTGGGCGATCGTATGGCCGGTTATGACCGTAGTGATGAAGTTCTTAAGCTATGCAGGCGTTGTGATTGTGGCAGTCGCTCTTCTGATCATACCGCAGCTTCAGTACCGGGCTGACAAGGAAGGCTACTTTATGATCACAGAGGATTATGAAGCATATAAAGAGTTAAAAGCAAAACGTCAGGCAGCAAAATAAACTGCCGGAAAGGGAGAAAAGAAAATGGCAAAAGAGAATATGAGTTTTTTGGTATGTTGCGCAAACGGAGCAGGTTCCAGTCTGATGATGAAAATGACGATGCAGAAGGTTCTTGACAAAGTAGGTCTGAAACCGGGAAAAGTACATCACTGCGCCCTGTCTGAGGGAAAGACGGCGGCTTCCCAGTTTGACGTGGTATTCTGCGCGCAGAACTTTGTAAACATGTTTAAAGATGCAGAGAAAAAGGGAACGATTGTAATCGGACTGCGAAACATTATGTCGGCACAGGAAATTGAACAGAAGATGAGAGAACACGGCATTATTGAGTAATTTGTGTGGATTCTGGCATAAGAGCAAAGCAGGGTGCTCCGCGCGCAAGGGGCGGAGCACCCTGCTGCTGTCTGAGAGGATCTGAAAATTTCCTGTTTGGTTTTATACATTTTTCAAATTTCTTCAGTATACAGAGCTTTTTGAATTCATTATATGAATATATTCGCCGGTTACGATCAATGCTTCAAAAAATAATGACAAGAATCATATATAGTGCTATAATTCATTATAATAAATGTTAGAAGGTCTTAACTGATAGAAAGACGGAGGAGGAGAAATGAAACGGGAAAAAGCGTATGTAGATGGACGAAGACAGAAAGTTCTGGAGCTTCTGAGAGAAAATCCCAGAATACGTGTGGATGAGCTGGCCGAAATCATGGGCGTTTCCGTTGTGACAATACGCAGAGACCTCCGCGCCCTGGAAGAAGAAAAGCAGGTGACGCGCTTTTACGGAGGCGCCAGGGTAACTGCAGAGCCGGAGCAGGGAGAGGATGAGCTTACAGTGTGCAGAAACCTTATCGCCCGTTATGCCGCTGCGCTGGTGGAGGACGGGGACACCATCTTTATCAACACAAGCAGAAATGCCCTGGAACTGATCGGCTATGTGAAAAGCAGCAACGTCACAGTGATCACAAATAATGGAAAGGCCATCAACCACGAAAAGGCGGACGGAGTCAGCATTATTCTCACAGGAGGAGAGCTGCGTTATCCGAAAGAGGCCATGGTAGGCGATTTTGCAGTGCGGAATCTCCAGAATATTTTTGCGAAAAAGGCTTTTGTGGGATGCTCCGGAATCAGCGTCAGGACAGGCATGACAACGGAGATCGCGAATGAAGTGAACGTAAACCAGCTGATGATTGAGCACGCTACACAGGAGGTCTATATTCTGGCAGATCATACGAAGATCGGACGCAGCAGCAGCTTTATCAGCTGTGACATTGACAAAGTTAAGCATCTGATTACAGATGAATTTGCGCCGGAGGAAGAACTGGAGCAGATGAGGCTGCACGGGGTTCAGATCCATCAGGTCAGAAGAGATTATTTTTCCTGAATTTAACACAGGAACAGCACAGAAAAACAGGAGGCGGCAGTATGAAACCATATATGCTGGGACTTTATGAAAAAGCGATGCCCTCTGAACTTTCATGGAGGGAAAAACTGAAAACCGCAAAAGAAGCAGGATACGACTATGTAGAGATCAGTATTGACGAGACAGAGGAAAAGATCGGGCGCCTGGATATGTCAAAGCAGGAGCGGTTTGACATGATTTCCGCCATGTATGAAACGGACATGCCCGTCCGCACCATGTGCGTCAGCGCCCTGACAAAATATACCCTGGGAAACGACGATCCGGAATACTGTGCCAGGGGCATGGAGATTCTGGAGAAATCCATCCGTCTGGCGGACGATCTGGGCGTCCGCGTGGTGATGATCCCCGGATATGACGTCTACTATAAGCCTTCCAGCGTGGAGACCAAACGCAGGTATCTGAAAAACCTGAAAAAAGCCGCGGAGATGGCGGAGACCGCCGGAGTGATCCTTGGACTGGAAACCATGGAAAACGAGTTTATGAACACAGTGGAAAAAGCCATGAAATATGTGACGCTCTGCGGCTCCAATTATCTTAAAGTTTATCCTGACATCGGAAATCTCACCAACGCGGCGGTTCAGTATAAAACGGACGTACTGGAAGATCTGGAACTGGGACGGGGGAACATCACATCTCTCCATCTGAAAGAGACGCTGCCGGGAAAATACCGGGAGATTCCCTACGGAACAGGGCATGTGGACTTTGAAGCTGCCATAAGTAAGGCATGGGAAATGGGAGTCCGCAGATATGTAACAGAATTCTGGTACAAAGGGAAAGAAAACTGGAAGGAAGATCTTGTATCCGCCAATAAGATGATGTCGGAAATTCTGGACAGACAGAGAAAAGGAGTATGTTAAGTATGATAAAAGCAGAGAAAAAGGTAATTTCCAATTTGACAAAATGTTACTCCATCGCCCCTCTTTTCTATAAGGGAAAGAATCATTTTCTGGTAGCGGCGGAAAAGGTGGACAAATGTCTTCTTTTTGACGATGACGGGAATCAGGAAGACGTTGTATGGGAAGAGCCGGGCGGAGTAATGACGATGGTGCAGGTTCCGGGAACAGACGGGCAGTTTCTCGCCACACACAAATTTTATTCTCCCAACGATTCCAAAGAGGCGAAGATCGTAAAGGTGACGCCGGACGGAAAGGGAAACTGGGAGGTAAAGACCCTGGTTGATCTTCCTTTTGTACACCGTTTTGACATTCTGGAAAGAAACGGTGTGCGCTATCTGATTGCCTGCGCGCTGAAATCTGACCATGAATATAAAGACGACTGGAGATTTCCGGGCAAGGTATACGCTGCGGTTCTCCCGGAAGACCTCAGCGGGTATGATGAGGACCATCAGCTGGAACTGACGGTCTTAAAGGACAATATGCTGAAAAATCACGGATATTACAGAGTGGAGGATCAGGGCGTACAGACATCGGTGATTTCCTGTGACAGTGGCATTTTCCAGTTTGTTCCTCCTGAAAAAGAGGGAGGGGAATGGGAGATCCGGACACTGACCGGGGACGCTGCCAGCGATGCGGTTCTTGTGGACTTCGACGGCGACGGCGAAAAAGAAATTGCGGCAATCGCTCCTTTCCACGGAAATAAAATCCGTTTCTACAAAAAAATAGACGGCGCGTATAAAATGGTTTATGAATTCGGGGAGGACCGGGAATTCCTTCATTCCATTTACGGCGGGATGCTCTGCGGCAGACCTGCCTTTGTCACAGGACACCGCAAGGGACAGCGGGACCTGATGGTATTTTTCTATAATAAAGAAAAAGATACTTATGAGATGGAATATATTGACCGCGACTGCGGCTCCGCGAATGTGTACCATTATGTAAAAGACGGAAAAGATATGCTGGTGTCCACCAACCGAGAGATTGATGAGGTGGCGCTGTACACGATTACGGAAGAGTAGGGGCGGCTAAAAGCGCCGGCATCAGGAGAGAAGAGAGGAGAGTCAGGATGATAAAAACAGTGATCTTTGATATCGACAATACGCTGTACAGCTTTGACAAGGCTCACGGGACGGCTATGGATGCCCTTCTGCGGTACGGGGAGGATACGCTGGATCTTGACTCTGTATCCATGAAAAAAAAGCTGAAGGAAGCGCAGCAGAGGATTATAGACCGGCTGGGAACGAATGATTCCGCGATTCACAACCGGCTGATCCGGTTTCAGTGCTTTCTGGAAGACATAGGAGGCGCGGATCTCACAAAAGCGCTGGAAATGTATCATATATACTGGGACACAATCCTGAAGGTGATGGAGCCGGAACCGGGGATGACAGAGCTGATATCGGCTCTCTGCGGCGCCGGAATCGCTGTGGGGATCGGTTCAGATATGACCGCTTATATCCAGTACAAAAAACTGATCCGGCTGAATGTTCTGAAGGATCTCTCTTTTATTGTCACAAGTGAAGAGGCCGGGGCGGAGAAGCCCTCGCCGGAATTTTTCCGCCTCTGTGTGGAAAAGGCCGGCTGCCTTCCGGAGGAATGCGTCTTTATCGGAGACAGCTGGGACAAGGATGTGAGAGGTGCCGAAGCGAACGGGCTTCACGGGATATGGTATCATCCGGAAGAAAACGGCAGGCAGGAGGATAAAGATTTCTCGGGGAAGATTGTTTCTTTTCATGACTGCCTGAGGGATGGACAAATATGGCTGGGAGACTGTAAGATTTGAGAGCGGATCCCGGAGATTCGATATGTGTCCACGAATGCAGAATGAGAAAAGGAGAAGAGAAAATGAAAACATTTACTTATACAATCAAAGATGAGCTTGGAATTCACGCAAGGCCGGCAGGTCTTCTTGTAAAGGAAGCCAAGAAATTTCAGAGCAGCATTACGCTTACAAAGGAAGCGAAAACGGTGAAAGCCACACAGCTGATGATGATTATGAGCATGGGCGTGAAAAAAGGCGCGGAAGTGACGGTTACAGCGGAAGGTCCGGATGAGGAAGAGGCCATTGCCGCAATGGAGAAATTCTTCCAGGAAAATCTGTAATGCTTGGGGGATTCAGTGTACAGACGGTACTGGTCGTCCTGATCGGCGCAGCGGTTTTTGTGCTGGGAACTTCCAATCTGAGAGCCTGTCTCAGAATGAAACGGCCCGGGACAGTGATCACCGGCAAGGTGCTGGCGGCAAAGCTGACGGAAAAAAGAGACGGAGAAAACCGTCTGATACAGCACTACTATGAAGTGACTGTACAGTGCCGGGAAAATCAGAAAACTTTTCCTCACAGGCTGAAGAGTACCACAGAGTATGAAAAGGGAGACGAGATAAAGCTGATCCGGAACGGGGACAGGCTGACGCCTCTCAGCCGCAGGACGGTATCCGCGGGGATGGCGGCGGCCATTGCCCTGGCGGGTATGATCCTGGCGGTATTTCCGGTGGTTTACCAGACGGTAGGCCAGAGGGAAGGCTCTGCTGTCCTGGCGGCGCTGCTTCTTCTGGCAGGAGGAATCTGTCTTGCGGCATTTCTCAAAGAGAGGGGACGGAGCCTCGCGGAGATCGACGGAGAGATCACAGATGTGCTGTACTACAGGACAGGAGAAAACAAGAAGCTGTCAAAGCCTGTGGAATCCTACTATCCGCTGATAAGATGCAGGATCCGGGGAAAGGAACGGATCTTTCTCAGCAGTTATAATTCCAGCCTGAAAACAGCATGGAAAAAGGGAAAACAGGTGAAGCTTTTTTATGATGAGGAGACACAGAGCATTGTAGAGAAAAAGGCAAGCCCTGTTCTCGCGGCGGCGGCAGCGGTTCTGTGGGCGCTGGCTCTTTTGGGTCTGGTCAGTATTCTGGGGTAAAAGGCTGTGAAAATAAAGGTTTGGCGGCAAAAAACGGGAATCATACAGTGGTTCCCGTTTTTTTGCGTGTGCCTGGCGGCGCGGAATCGGCTCCGTTTTGCTGTATTGGAAAAATAAGACGATTGTACAAACGGATGTTCTGATGTATAATAAGAAAAAATGGAGGTGGACCGTCATGGAACAGGAGCGCCGAAGTTATATTGCCATTGACCTGAAATCTTTTTATGCGTCTGTAGAATGCCGTGAAAGAGGCCTTGACCCTATGACGGCGAACCTTGTGGTAGCGGACAGAAGCCGTACGGAAAAAACCATCTGCCTTGCGGTCTCGCCCTCTTTGAAGGCATATGGGATCTCGGGAAGGCCAAGGCTTTTTGAGGTGGAAGAGAAGGTCAGAGAGATCAACGCGCGGAGAAGACGGTACGCGCCGGGAGGGAAGTTCTCGGGAGCCTCGTATTTTGATCAGGAGCTGAAAAAGTATCAGGAGCTGGAGCTGACTTACATTGCGGCTCCGCCCAGAATGGCCTTCTATATGGAATACAGCACCAGAATCTACGAAATTTATCTGAAATATATTGCGCCGGAAGATATTCACGTATATTCTATTGACGAGGTATTTATCGACGCCACCCATTATCTGAAAACGTATCAGATGACGGCAGAAGAGCTGGCGCGGAAAATGATCCTGGATGTTCTTCAGAACACGGGGATCACTGCCGCTGCGGGAATCGGCACGAACCTGTATCTCTGTAAAGCCGCTATGGACATTGTGGCGAAGCATATTCCTCCGGACGAACACGGAGTGAGGATCGCAAAGCTGGACGAAAAGTCTTACCGGAAGCTTCTCTGGGCTCATCAGCCCCTGACGGATTTCTGGCGTGTGGGAAAAGGATATGCGAGGAAGCTGAAGGCTCATGGGATCTTCACTATGGGAGATATTGCCGCCTGTTCTCTGGGAAAGCCGGGGGAATACTATAACGAGGAGCTTTTGTATAAGCTTTTCGGAGTGAACGCGGAGCTTCTCATCGATCATGCCTGGGGCTGGGAGCCCTGTACGATAGCGGATATCAAGGCATACCGTCCGGAAAACAACAGCGTGGGCTCCGGTCAGGTGCTGCAGTGCGCCTACACCTGTGAAAAGGCCAGGCTTGTGGTCTGTGAAATGACGGACCTTCTGGCGCTGGATCTGGTGGAGAAAAGGCTTGTGACAGACCAGATGACTCTGACTATAGGGTATGACATTGAAAATCTGACGGATCCCGTCCGGCGGAAGAATTATAAAGGGGAAGTCACCGTTGACCGTTATGGACGGAAAATCCCCAGACACGCCCACGGTACCGTCAACCTGGACAGACAGACGTCTTCTTCGGAACTGATCATAAGTGCCGTTCTGAAACTTTACGATGAAATCACAGACAAAAATCTTCTGGTCAGAAGGATCTCCGTTACCGCAGGCAGAGTGGTGAGCGAAGACCTGGCGAGAGAAAAAGAGAATTTTGAACAGCTTGAACTGTTTACAGATTACGAGGCCAGAGAAAAGGAGAAGAAGAAAGAGGAAGAACGACTGCAAAGAGAGAGAAGGATGCAGGAGGCGGTTCTGGATATTAAAAAGAAATTCGGGAAAAATGCAGTTTTAAAGGGAATGAATTTTGAAGAGGGCGCCACGGCAAGAGAACGTAACCGGCAGATTGGCGGCCACAGAGCGTAAAGGGGAGAAAAAAT
>DWYN01000047.1 GCA_019118645.1 Candidatus Blautia excrementipullorum
AAAGCAGTTTAAAAATATGTTCTCTCTGTTCCCTTCTTCGCATGTTTCCTCCTAATATAGAAAAAAGGAAAGGGTTACTTTCCTTTTTCATTCTCCATATCCACGCCTGCTATCCGGATGTTCACATCCGCCACTTCCAGGCCCGTCATGTTCTCGATGGATGTTTTTACTTTTTCCTGAACCTTCTTGCTGACCTCCAGCACATTCTTTCCAAATTCAATATTCAGCGTCAGATCTACCGTAACCACACCTTCCAGAACAGTGACTTTTACTCCTTTGGACAAATTCTTCATTCCAAGCTTGCTTACCAGCTCATTGGTAATATTGCCGCCCATAGATGCAACGCCTTCCACATCTGTCGCTGCAAGCCCTGCAATAATAGTCACGACTTCATCCGCGATCTTGACTTCGCCGATTCCTCCTACGTCCTGCAATTTATAGGTTGTTCTTTTTTCTGCCATTTCAACTCCTCCTAAGGATTCCCGAATCTGATATTTGTTTTATTTCCCAGGAAAAATACACACGGTGTTTCTGAAATAGAATAAAATACTTCCCCAGAAAGTAAAAGGCTTATAAAGTTATTATATCAAAACAGCTGAAAAAATAAAAGCTTTATTTACTGAATTCTGTCAGTACCAGATCCGGGTTCCTGTCTTCTGTCATACCCACGCTCCACGCATTGACGAAAAGAAGCAGCGGATTTCCCTTCAGATCGGTTACTTTCTTCATATCCGAGGTGCCGGAAATTTTTGCCACATCCACCTCGTCTTTATTGGCGATCCAGCGTATATGCTCATAAGGAAGATTTTCCAGGCGGATTTCCACGTTGTACTCATTTTCCAGGCGGTATTTCAGCACGTCAAACTGCAGAACTCCCACAACGCCTACAATGATTTCCTCCATTCCCGTATTAAACTCCTGGAAAATCTGGATAGCTCCCTCCTGGGCGATCTGGTTGATTCCTTTTACAAACTGTTTTCTCTTCATAGTGTCAATCTGGCGGACTCTGGCAAAATGTTCCGGCGCAAAGGTGGGAATTCCTTCAAAGGCGAATTTCTTTCCCGGTGCGCAAATCGTATCTCCAATGGAGAAAATCCCTGGATCAAATACGCCGATAATATCTCCCGCGTAGGCCTCGTCCACCACATGGCGGCTCTCCGCCATCATCTGTTGGGGCTGAAGAAGGCGCATTTTTTTATCCCCCTGAACGTGGTACACTTCCTCAGAAGCCTCAAATTTTCCCGAACAGATTCGCATAAATGCAATTCTGTCCCGGTGAGCCTTATTCATATTGGCCTGAATTTTAAAAACAAAGGCGGAAAAATCATCGGACATCGGATCAATCTCTCCTGCGTCAGACATACGTGGAAGGGGCGGCGTCGTCATTGCAAGGAAGTGCTCCAGGAAGGTCTCCACACCGAAATTTGTCAGCGCGGAGCCGAAAAACACAGGAGTCATCTTTCCCCTGCTTACCTGCTCCTGATCAAAATCCGCGCTGGCGCCGTCCAGAAGTTCAATTTCTTCCAGAAGCTGCTCCTTCTGTTCTTCGTCTACAATTTCATCCAGGCGCGGATCGTCTATATCGATCTCCTCAATCTGGCCTTCTTTGGTACCTTTCTGGGTATCGGAAAAGATCAGCACCTTTCTGGTATTCCTGTCGTAGACTCCCCGGAATTTCTTCCCGGAGCCAATGGGCCAGTTCACCGGGCAGGTGGCGATTCCAAGTTCTTTTTCGATTTCATCCAGAAGATCGAAAGTATCGTTGGCGTCTCTATCCATTTTATTGATGAAGGTAAAAATGGGAATATGGCGCATAACACAGACTTTAAACAGTTTTCTTGTCTGAGCCTCCACACCTTTGCTCCCGTCGATCACCATGACTGCAGAATCCGCCGCCATCAGGGTACGGTAGGTATCCTCCGAAAAGTCCTGATGTCCCGGCGTATCAAGAATATTAATGCAGTAACCTTCATAGTGAAACTGGAGCACGGACGAGGTTACAGAAATTCCTCGTTCTTTTTCAATTTCCATCCAGTCGGACACTGCGTGACGGGCAGTGGCCTTTCCCTTTACACTTCCGGCCAGATTGATCGCTCCGCCGTACAGAAGAAATTTTTCTGTAAGAGTAGTCTTTCCGGCATCCGGGTGGGATATGATGGCAAAAGTTCTTCTTTTTTCTATCTCTTTCGCATACTTAGACACGTGCGGCCTCCTATAATATGTGATTTTCAAATTAACTCACCTGTTCCGGAAAGTAAAATTTTTCCGAAACGCCGCGGAATGCCGCAGCTGATGATTCGTTATCCAACATGATATTCTAGTATAAGCCCAGCCGCACTGTCAAGGAATTTTCTTCCCTGTCTTTCCCAAAGATTTCCACAATCCAGGCGACGCGCAAAAACCTACGGTAAATGGAAATCCAGAATCAGTTCTCCGGAATTGCTCCGGTCTATACGGAAATTCTCTTCCGGAGAACCCATTCTGCTCTCTTCTCACTTTCCCGGCAGACAGATATTCCTGTCAAAAGCGGACCGCGCTGCAGTTCCCGAAAAAATTATCAGTCATATATCCCCTCTGTCTCAATCACATAATCTCCTGCTGTCTCCTGCGAATCCGAAGTTTCATCCTCATAAACCACTCCCTCATCTGTCTCCGCCGAAGTTTCTTCTGCCGTGTCCTCATAAGTTTCTCCTTCTTCCGCCTCTGCTTCTGCCGCGGCCGCGGTCTCTTCTCCTTCATTCAAGGGTGTAATTACAATATTTTCCGCCGCAATTCCCGTTTTTCTCTTCACAATATCCTCAATCTGAGCCCTCTGCGCATCGTCCAGCTCACTGTCCGGAACCACAATATCCGCTGTTTCGCCAGTGAGATTCACTACCACATTTTCAAACCCTTTTGCCTCCAGAAGCAGCTCCGCCGCGGCCTCCTTTTCCGCTATATCCGTCATTGCCACCATGGTGTTGACGGCCTCCTGCTTCTGTTCGTCCCCGATATCCGTATTATTGATAATCTCCTGAAGATCCGCCTTATTCTGGGACCGTACCTGTTCCCTGGAAAGTTTTGCCTGGGCTGCAAAATTAGATGCTCCCGTAAGTACGGCTTCTCCGGGAGTTCCTGTCTCGTCTGCTTCTTCCCCGGTTTCACTGCCATCCGCCCCGTTCTCATCCAGAAGGGCTGTTTCATCTGTCAGGTCGTAATCCACTTCTTCAAGAATACTGCTGCTGTCCGTGCTGGTCTCCTTATCCTTGAACCCAAGATCCACATCCGCAAAATTCAGATATCCGGCTACAGCAATCAGGATTGCAAGGGAGGTGATGATCACCTGATTCTTTTTGATAATTTTCTTCACTTTACTCTCCTCATTTCATTTTCATTATTTTAATTTTATGGGCTTCAATCTGAAATAATGCCATTACAGCCTCCTGAATATTCTGCACTGTCACAGAATCGCCAGCCCCTTCTGCCGCAATCAGTACTCCTGTCACCTTAGTGCCTTCGGAGCCATAAAAGCTTTCTGAATCCTGTCCTGTCATCAGCATGACCTGTACTCTGCCAATTCCTTCCACGTTCTCCAGAACCGACTCCAGCCTCGCCTCCAGTTCCGTTTTATCCGCCGGCTCCGTTTCCTTCCTCTCCTGACTCCCGCTCCCCGACATCCGGCTGTCCGGCTCCGCCACCGGAATTGCAATCACCGCCAGCAGGAGACCCAGAAGAAGAACCACCGCCCACTGCTGTTTCTTCATCCCTGCCAGCCAGGATCCGACAGTTTTCTTTTTCGATTCCGAAGTCCCTTCTGAGCGCATCATAAACCCTCCCCTTCTCTTCCTCTGTCAGTTCCTGCTGTGTATAAAGTACTGCGGATACCCTATCCCCTTCTATATTTACGGCGGTATCCGCAATTTTTATGCCTGTATCACTCAGGCTGTCTGTAATTTTTTCTGCAATCTCGCTTTCATAGCCCTGATTAAGATAAAAAGCCTGAAGATTTTCCGTCTCCTTCTGTTCCAGAAGATTTTTTTCACGCTGATAGTTTTCACTGAACTGGCGCAGCATTTCTCCGCTTTTTCCAAAGATGGACAGCACAGGAGTGCAGAGCATATAGATCAGCAAAAGGCCCATAAAGGACCGGATATAACGTTCATACTTTTTGTCAGGCACCAGATGCAGAACTGCTGTAAACATTATATAAAATACAGCAAGATTTTTTATCCAGTGATAAAGCTCCTCCTTCATGACCTTCCTCCCAGACTTGCCATGAGTATTAAAAATGTCAGCATGCAGAGCACTTCTGCTGTAAACAGAATTTTTAAAAGAAGCCCGTAGCCTTCTCCCATAGTACTCAGGCATTCCACAATTCTTTTATCTGAAACCGGCTGCGCTACAGCCGCCAGAAAGCGATAGACAAGGGACAGAAGCCCGTAATGGACAACCGGTCCGGCTCCCGCCAGAACAAAAGCCACAAGGATCATCACCCCCAGACAGTTTCGTACCAGAACCGCACTTGTCACTACCAGTTCCGTCACCATATTCACTGCGTTTCCCACTCCGGGAAGGGCGCCGGCCGCTTTTCCGATGAAGCTTCGTTTCAGAGAATCCACGACAGGAGAGATCAGCCCGCGTACAATCTGAAGACCCGCCACAATCCCCAGCATGGATTTCAGTCCCCAGCTGATCGCAGTGGATAAAAGCTCCGTCATTTTTCCGAGCATTTCCTCTCTGGACAGATGATTTACCAGGCGAAGCAGAACATAAAGGTTTGTTCCCGGAAGAATGACGGTCAAAAGAACCCACTGAATCAGCCATACAAGAAGCAGAACGCCCTCGTAAAAAACTGCTCCGGATGCTGCTCCGGAGGATGCGGAGACAGTAATAAAGTAGGCCGGAGCAAGAGTTTTCATAAATTCTGTCATCCAGGATATCACTTTCTGAAGAGAAAGGCTGATCTCGGAAAATGAATCCATCAGAAGCATAAACAGCAGAAGATACACCAGATAGAAACTGATTTCCCCGATCTGTCCGTGATCAAAAACGGAAGCAAAGTTGGCCAGAACCGCCGCCAGAAGAATCAGCAGAAGGAGCTTCATAAACAGCGCTCTTTCCTGTTCAAAGCCGGAAAAGAAAAGGCCGCGCAGAAATTCCTGCACCGCCTCTTCTGAAATCCCGTTCTCTCCTTTCAGCAGATTTTCAAAGGCCTCCTGAAAGGAAAAGCTCTCCTCCCCGAGCATTTCATCCAGCATATTCTGCACCCCGGAAAAGTCAAGCTCTGCAGTCAGTTCTTTCTGAATTTCTTCTGAAGTATCAGAGGCAAGCTCCTGTTCTGTTCCGGAATCCTCTCCTTCTCCTGTATATGCCTCCTGCTGAGCGTTTCCTGTTTCCGTCCCGGCTTCCTGCCGTGATTCTGTCAGTACCGCTGTATAGACGCATTCCGGCCGTCCCATAAGCAAAAAGGCCGCCGCTGCACCCGCAGCCGCTTTGCGGAGTCCTTTTCTGGCCGTCATATAAGGAACTCCTGAATCGTATCCAGAAGAGCCATAAGAATAGGAATGCTGAGAACCATAATAGACAGTTTGCAGAACAGTTCTATCTGGGCTGCCGTAGCCTGATATCCGGCGTCTCTGCATATTCCGGCCGAAAACTGGCCAATATAAGTGATTCCGACCATTTTTATAAGAGTGGAAAAATAGCCGCTGTCCGGAGGGAGCCTGTCTTTCAGACGCCCGAGGGCTTCAAACAGATATTCCAGCTTTCCTACTGCCAGTCCCAGAATCATCAGCCCGATTCCCATAGTCACGAAAGCGGCGTATTCCGGTCTGCTTCCTTTCAGGAAAAATCCCAGAATTACCCCGCACACTCCAAGCAGTGAAATTTTTATAATATCCATTCTGCCGCCCCGCTTTCTATTGTCCGTTATAGTACGAATAGCTTCTGGATGCTCTCAAATAAATCGTATATGTAAGGAACGATCCAGAATAAAACAATCAAAAGACCTGACAAACTTACCAGAAACGCCTGCTCGTCTCTGCCGCTGTGTTTCAGAATCTGGGAGAGAATGGAAACCAGAATTCCCACCGCCGCTATTTTAAAAATGATGCCGACTTCCATTCTCTTCTCCTTTCCGAGTCCGGCTCACCACAGCAGCACTGCCAGCAAAATCCCGCCCATTATACCCAGACTCTGATAGATTTTCTTTTTTTCCGGCATCTCCCTTCTCAGATTATCCAGACACCGAAGCACATCTTCCTCGTACAGATCAAGCTGACGAAGCTGCATTTCTCTGTCCAGATAGCCAAGCCGCCCTCCCAGAGAGCAGATAAGTTCCCTTTCTTCCCCGGAGAAAGGAAGCCCTCTTATTTTTTCCATGGAATATCTGTAAAAAATCTCTCCCAGCGAAAATCCCTGAGATTTTTTCAGCTCTGCTGAAACTTTCTCCAGCAGGTCTCTGTACATTCCCGGGAGTTTTCCGGCAATCTCCTGAAAAGCTTCCGGAAGCGCCATATTTCCGCACCGGATCTCACCTTTCAAAAAAATAACCAGCTGAAGAAATATGCGAAGATTTTTTTCCCGGAAAGTCAGTTCCCGGCTTTTGCTGTATCCAATCCCTGTTCCCGCAAGAAGTATCAGGAAAATCCCCGCATTTTTCAGCATCTTTCGCCCTTTCCGTCAAAAATTCCCATCACGGTTCCTGCTCTCTTCTCTTTTCCCAGCACGATGTAACGTTCAAATACTTCCATAGCCTTCAGTTTGCTGAAAAAAGGCGTCCTCAGCACATCCTCCACAGAATTTCCGTGGGCGGTGGCAATCAGTTTGCACCCGCAGTGAATCACGGACTCCACAGCTCTGAAGTCTTCTTCCTTTCCCAGTTCGTCCACAGCGACCACTGCCGGCGACATAGACCTTATCAGCATCTGCATCCCCTCGGCTTTTGGACAGCTGTCCAGAATATCCGTCCGCATTCCCAGGTCATTTTGGGGAATTCCCTGATAGCATCCGGCAAGCTCACTTCTTTCATCAACCACGCCCACTGTCAGTCCCGGAACCCCTTCTCTTCCGTTGCTGATCTGACGGATCACATCTCTCAGAAGAGTAGTTTTTCCGCATCGCGGCGGCGATATAATCAGCGTATGTGCGATCCAGTTTCCTGTACGGATAAAAGGCATGACTTTATCGGCGCATCCAGGAATCTGATGGGCAAGTCTGAGATTAATACAGGAAATATATTTCATTCCACGGATTCTGTCGCCGTCCAGAACCACCTTTCCGGTAATTCCTACCCGGTGTCCTCCCTGAACGCTCAGGTATCCCTGACGTATCTCATCCTCATAAGCGTACAGGGAGTATCCGCTGACATATTCCAGCGTTTCTTTTAAGTCCTGTCTTGTTACAAGATAAGGTTCCCTTCCCTTTCCCCTCAGAAAACATTCCCCGCCGTCATAAGTCAAAAACAGCGGTCTGCCCGCCCGCATCCGTATTTCATAAAGTTTTTCATAGTCCAGATCCGCTTCCGCCAAAAGCTTTCGGACATTCCCCGCAAACAGATCCTGAATCTGGCTGGCTTCCACTATCCTCACCTCTCTTTACACTTAATATATGTGGACAATCCTGATTTAGTACAAAAAAATCCCTCTTTGAAACAGCAGCCCACTGCCATTCCAAAAAGGGATTATTTTTTAAGGGAGTTTCACTTCCGCATGCTCCCAGCGCAGCTCCAGCGGATCCGCCGACCAGACCGCCCCGCTGTATCCAGGCTCCAGATCAAGCAAAAGCCAGGAACCGCTGTCCATAGGTATGCTGCGCAGGTCTCTGGACAGACCTTCTCCCGTCCATTTGATGTATGCCTCGCGAAGCACCCACTGTGTGTAAAAAGCTTTATCCGGTTCCCCGGCCTCCAGAATCTCTCCCATCATAGAAGGCGGCACCATTCTCCTCAGAAGATGCTCATAGTTTACTTTTTTATGCTCCTGAATATCAATTCCCACTTCCTCGCCGGCAAAGATACATACCACATATTTCCCGGAGTGGCTGATATTATAGTGAATTTTAGGCTGAAGCGTAAAAAAAGGCTTTCCATGCTCGCCTCTTGCCCTGGGCTCAAATTTCAAGTTCAGCCCATATTCTTTCTTCAGCCCCTCCTCAAGCAGCTTTTCACCGATCATATGCTCCATTTTTTTGTTTTCATATTCCGCGGAAATTTCAGTATAATAAATAACTGCATTCATACTCCTGCCTCCTTCAGAAAACGGGAGGGCTCCCGTTCTTTATCATATTGTCTCTTTACGCAGCACAGAGCCAGCCTTTTTTTAGCTCTTGTCATTCCCACATAGAACAGCCTCCGCTCCTCCTCCACAGCAGGCTGAAGCACAGCCTTTTTATATGGAATACTTCCCTCATTTACATTCAAAATATATACCTCTTCATATTCCAGTCCCTTTACTCCGTGGAGAGTGGAAATCAGAACGCCTTCCTTTCCTTTTTCCTGCCTGGAAGCCTGCTCTTCCAGCCTGCGTGTATAATCTTCTATGTAGTCCTCCCACTCTTTCAGGCTGTCCGCTCCTCTGGCGCTTTCCTGGAGCCGGTCCAGAATTTCTGTAAGCTCTTCCGGTTTTATTTTCCTGTACTGTGCATACTCCTGCAGATATTCCTCGTACCCCATCCCTTTTCGTATAAAATTCAAAGCCGCATAGGGAGCCAGTCCCTTTAAGATCCGAAGGTGTGTCTCCAAAGTGGTAATCCTGTCGCACATCCAGTCCTTGTCATTATAAAACTGTCTCAGTCTGTCAAAAGAAATCTTCCTGTCCGACGCCAGAGCGTCTCTGGAAAGGTATCTGTTCGGGCGGTTCATGATTTCGAGAAAATTTTTTCTGGTATTTTCTCCTGCCGCAAAATGCATATATGCCAGCATATTCCGGCAGATCCAGTGGTGGAAAATATTAGGAAGCTTCTCCTTCATAGTAAAGGGAACCTGTCTCTCCATCAAAGCACTTACCAGGCCTTCCGCCTCCTGGTTGGTTCTCAGAAGTACAACCGTATCTTTCAGGTCTTCCCCTCTCTCCATTCTGTCTCTTAAGGCTCCTGCCACAGCCAGATATTCTTCCCTTGGATTTTCATATTCGCATATTCTCACCGGTTCGCCTTCCGGATTCGGCGTGGAAAGCTCTTTAAAAAACCGTGTCTTATTATGGCCAATCACCTGCATGGCGGAAGAAAGAATCTTACCGCTGCACCGGTAATTCACATTAAGAATCACCTGCTCCGCATCCGGATAATCTTTTGTAAAATTCAGCATAATCTCCGGTTTCGCTCCCCGGAAGTGGTAGATGGACTGATCATCATCTCCCACAATAAACAGATTATCCTGTGGTTTTGCCAGAAGACGGACAATGTCATACTGAAGCAGATTAATGTCCTGAAATTCATCCACGAGAATGTACTGAAATTTCCGCTGCCATGCTCCGAGAATGTCTTTCCGTTTATCAAAAAGTTCATAACAATACAGAAGCATATCATCGAAATCAAGTTTTCTCCTCGATCTGCAGGCAGACAGATATCCCTGATAAATCTGACGGAACACCTCATCGGGGCAGCAGGAAGAATAGTAATGTTCCAGGGAAATCCTGTTTCCCTTCACCAGACTGATTTCTTTTGAAATTTCCTCCGGAAAATCTCCCTCTTCGGCCAGTTCTCCCCCATAGGTGAGAATCAGTTCCTTCAGGATTCCGTATTTTTCTTCCTCTGATAAAATGTTGGCGGCGGTAAGCCCATAAGCCTGCTTTAAAATCCCATAAAACACTCCGTGAAAGGTACCGAAAGTCACCTGGGTGGTTTTCTGTCCTGTAAAAGCCAGGAATCTCTCTTTCATCTCCGCCGCCGCAGCCCTGGAAAAGGTCACCACAAGCACAGAGGACGGCGGTATTTTCCCCTCTCCGGTCATATATGCAGTTCTCTCAACAATTACGGAAGTTTTCCCCGAACCGGGGCCTGCCAGAACCATCATAGGTCCTGACAGGTGGGCGATTGCCCGTTTTTGAGATGGATTTCTTTTCATAAAATATGTTCTTCTTGTCAGCTCAGCTTTTCAATTGCTGCCTTTACGCGTTTCAGGGTCTCTTCTTTGCCGATGATTTCCATGATTTCCGTAGCGCCAGCAGGTGTCATCTGTTTTCCGGAAACAGCTGTCCGCAGAGGCCACATCACATAACCGTTCTTGTATCCTTTTTCCTTCACAAATTCGCTCAGAGACGCGTACAGCGGGTCGTTTGTGTAGTCTTCCTGGGCTTCCAGAACCGGAAGCACTTCCTTTAAGACTTCCAGGGATGTCTCCTCTGTTGTTTTCATTTTTTTGTGCTTATACATGGAAGCGTCATACTCCGGAACTTCCTCAAAGAAATCAATCAGAGCCGGAATATCCGGAAATACCTCAATTCTTGTCTGAACCATAGAAGCAATTTTGCGGAAGTTATAGTCTTTCCTAAGCACCTGCTTCATGTAGGGAAGAGCCTTTTCATAAAACGCATCCGGATCCATTTTCTTAATATATTCTCCGTTCATCCAACGAAGCTTGGTAATGTCAAATACCGCCGGAGACTTGCTGATGTGATGATAGTCAAAGGCCTCCACCAGTTCCGGCAGAGAATATATTTCTCTGTTTTCCTGAGGGCTCCATCCCAGCAGCGCAACGAAATTCACAATCGCCTCCGTCAGGAATCCCTGATCCACCAGGTCTTCATAGGACGAATGTCCGGAACGCTTGCTCAGCTTCTGATGTTCCTCATTGGTAATAAGAGGACAGTGTACATAGACCGGAATCTCCCATCCGAAAGCTTCGTAAATCCGGTTATATTTCGGCGCTGAGGAAAGATACTCATTTCCTCTGACCACATGGGTAATTCCCATCAGATGATCGTCCACCACATTTGCGAAATTGTAGGTGGGGTATCCGTCTGATTTGATAAGGATCAAATCTTCCATTTCTTCATTGTTGACTGTAATGTCTCCATAGATCACATCATGGAAAGTAGTGGTTCCTTCTGTCGGCATATTAAAACGGATCACATGCGGTTCACCCGCCGCAAGCCTCCGCTCCACTTCTTCTTTTGGAAGATGAAGACACCGCTTGTCATAAATGGAGATTTCTTTGCCGGCCACTACGCGCTTCATGGATTCCAGCTCTTCCGGCCCGCAGAAGCAGTAATAGGCGTCTCCCTGTTCGATTAGTTTTTTTGCATATTCCAGATAAAGGCCTGAGGCCTGGCGCTCACTTTGAACGTAGGGACCTACTCCGCCGTCCTTATCCGGCCCCTCATCATGAATCAGGCCCGTCTTTTCCAGAGTACGGTAGATAATGTCTACCGCGCCTTCCATATATCTTTCCTGATCTGTATCCTCAATTCTAAGAATAAAATCTCCGCCTTCATGTTTTGCAATAAGATATGCGTACAGAGCTGTGCGCAGATTCCCCACATGCATTCTTCCCGTTGGACTGGGCGCAAATCTTGTTCTGATCTTTGTCATTTTTCTGTTTCCTTTCCCATAAAAATTCCCTGAGACATCTCTGCCTCAGGGAGTTCTTCTCAATTATGCTTCGATGCCTCTGCCTTTCAGATATTCAATCACATCGCCTACTGTCGCAAGCTCTGCAA
>DWYN01000048.1 GCA_019118645.1 Candidatus Blautia excrementipullorum
AAATCCTCAGAGAAGGGCTACGACTGGAAAAGGACGCCGTGGTGATACCTTTTTCGGCGGAAACGAAACAGGGAAGAGATGAAATCTGGGAACTGATCGGAGAGCTGATCACGCCGGATTCCGGGGAAGAAGCCTGAAAGGACAGCAGAGAATGGGAATCATCAAAACAGTAAAACTTGGATTTGATTATTTTAAATATGATGAAGACGGCAATGTGCAGGAAACCCAGAGGGCGGTGGACAATGTAAACATAGACATTCCGGAAGGCGAGTTTGTAGCGGTTCTGGGACACAATGGATCAGGAAAGTCCACCCTTGCGAAACACATCAATGCCCTCCTTCTTCCGACAGAGGGAACGGTGTGGATTGACGGAATGGATACGCTGAAGGAGCCGGAACTTTGGAAAATCCGGCAGAAAGCCGGAATGGTGTTTCAGAATCCAGACAATCAGATTATCGGAACCGTAGTGGAGGAGGACGTGGGCTTCGGGCCGGAAAACATGGGAGTCCCCACAGAAGATATCTGGAAGCGGGTGGATGAGAGCCTGCAGAAAACGGGAATGACCTCCTACCGCCATCACTCTCCCAATAAACTGTCCGGAGGACAGAAGCAGAGAGTGGCGATTGCAGGCGTTATGGCCATGAGACCCAAGTGCATTGTATTGGATGAACCTACTGCAATGCTGGATCCAAACGGACGCAAAGAGGTTTTGGAAGCGGTGCATCAGTTAAACAGACAGGAAAAGGTAACAGTAGTCCTGATTACACATTATATGGAGGAAGTGATCCATGCGGATCATGTCTATGTCATGGATGAGAGCCATGTAGTGATGGAGGGGACGCCGAAGGAAATATTTTCGCAAGTGGATGTTCTGAAAAAATACCGTCTGGATGTGCCCCAGGTGACACTCCTTGCCTATGAACTGAAAAAATCCGGAGTGGATCTTCCGGATGGGATTCTTACTACAGAAGAACTGGTGAATGTCTTATGTTAATAGAGCTGAAAAATGTAACCTATACCTACAGCCCTGGAACCGCCTATGAGATCCACGCGCTGAAAAATATCAATCTTTCCATCCCGGACGGACAGTTTATCGGAATTATCGGTCATACAGGAAGCGGGAAATCAACTCTGATACAGCATTTCAATGCTCTGATCCGGCCAACCTCCGGCGCGGTTTTGTATAACGGGGAGGATGTGTGGGAAGAAAATTATAATAGAAAAAATCTCAGAAGCCAGGTCGGACTTGTTTTCCAGTATCCTGAACATCAGCTTTTTGAAAGCGATGTACTCTCTGATGTCTGTTTTGGACCGATGAATCAGGGGCTGAATCGTGAGCAGGCGGAGGAAGAGGCAAAAAAAGCGCTTCTGCAGGTTGGATTCAAAGAGAAAAACTTTCGTAAATCTCCATTTGAGCTGTCGGGAGGACAGAAAAAGAGGGTGGCTATTGCAGGAGTTCTCGCGATGAATCCTAAAATTCTGATTCTGGACGAGCCCACGGCAGGGCTTGATCCAAAGGGGAGAGACGAAATTCTTGACCAGATTGCGGAGCTTCATTCTGTCCGGGGAATTACGATTCTTCTGGTCTCTCACAGCATGGAGGACGTTGCAAAATATGTGGAGCGCCTGATTGTGGTAAATAAGGGGGAAATTGCCTTTGACAATACTCCGAAAGAAGTTTTTTCCCATTATAAAGAGCTGGAAACGATGGGCTTGGCGGCTCCTCAGATCACATATATTATGCATGCTCTAAGGGACAGAGGACTGAAGGTGGATCCGAACGCCACAACTATCTCCGAGGCAAAAGAAGATATTCTGAGGGCTCTGAGAGAATCCGGTTCGCCTCTGCTGAAAGGAGGGCAGGCCGAATGATAAGGGATATTACCATTGGTCAGTATTACCCTGCCGATTCCGTGATTCACAGACTGGATCCGAGAACAAAGCTTGCGGGAACCCTGATCTTTATTGTATCTGTGTTTCTGTTTCACACACTGCCGGGCTATGCGGTGGCCACTGTTTTTCTTGCGGCTGTGATCAAAATATCGAAGATTCCTGTAAAGTTTATTTTTAAAGGCCTGAAGGCCATCTTTCTCATTCTTCTGATCACCATGGTGTTTAATATGCTTTTGACCCCCGGAGAAGAGTTATGGGGATTCGGAATCTTTCATATTACAAGAGAGGGCGTATCCATGGCGGTGCGAATGGCTATCCGCCTGATCTATCTGGTAGTCGGCTCCTCGCTGATGACGCTGACGACTACCCCCAATCAGCTTACCGACGGTATGGAAAAAAGTCTTCGTCCCCTGAACAGGATTCATGTGCCGGTTCATGAGATAGCCATGATGATGTCCATCGCCCTTCGCTTTATTCCTATCCTTCTGGAGGAAACGGACAAAATTATGAAGGCGCAGATTGCGAGAGGAGCGGATTTTGAGAGCGGAAATCTGATACAGAAAGTGAAAAATATGGTTCCTCTTCTGGTGCCTCTGTTTATTTCCGCTTTTCGCAGAGCCAATGATCTGGCTATGGCCATGGAAGCCCGATGCTATCATGGAGGAAGCCACAGGACACAGATGAAGCCTCTGCAGTATAAGAGAAGAGACCGGCTGGCTTATATGGCGCTGTTTCTCTACTTTGCAGTAGCTGTTGCCTTTCGGGCAGCCGGAATATAAAAAGCAGCCGGGAGGTATGGAACATGAAAAGAATTGGACTTGTGGTGGCCTACGACGGCACAAATTACTGCGGATGGCAGATACAGCCCAACGGAATAACCGTGCAGGGAGTTCTGAATGATACATTGTCGGAGCTCCTGGGAGAAAAGATTGAGACCATCGGAGCCAGCCGCACGGATGCGGGCGTGCACGCTCTCGCCAATGTGGCTGTGTTTGACACAAATACCAGGATTCCGGGAGAAAAAATTTCATATGCCCTGAACCAGAGACTGCCGGAGGACATTCGGATTCAGCTTTCCGAGGAGGTAGAGGCGGATTTCCATCCCAGATACTGCGACAGTGAGAAAACATATGAATACCGGATTCTGAACAGAAGATTTCCGGTTCCCACAGAACGTCTGTATTCTTATTTTTATCATTACAAGCTGAATGTGGACAGGATGAGGGAGGCAACTTCTTACCTGATCGGCCGGCATGATTTTGCCAGCTTCTGCGGCACCGGGGCACAGGTGAAATCCACAGTGCGCACTGTGACGGGAATGGAAGTCTGGAAGGACGGCGACATGATTACGATCCGCATATCCGGAGAGGGATTTCTCTACAACATGGTGCGGATCATTGCGGGAACTCTGATTCAGGTGGGAAATGGACAGTATCCCCCGGAAAAGGTCAGGGAGATACTGGATGCCTGTGACAGAGCCGCAGCGGGACCAACTGCTCCGGCTCACGGGCTGACGCTGATGGGGATTCAGTTTTATGACTGATTCACCATGCGCGGGAATATTATGCAGGAAAAGATTTCTGATATAAAGCAAAAGCAGCAGGCGGACATTTTCTCATTGTCCGTCTGCTGCTTTTTAAACATCCTGTGTGGGCCCCTGAGGCCTGCGAAGGAGATCTCTTTTAATAATATTCGTGATCAATCTGTATTACGGCAAAATATTTGCTGCCCGGAATTTGATGAATCCGGTTTTTCAGCTCGTTAATGATCTGATTATCTGTGTACTGAGTTCCGCTTGGAACCGATACGTCGAAGATCAAATTTGTCCGGGTGGTTCCCTTAACCATACGGAAATCGTGCATACTGAGACTGCTGTCAAAGTCTTTTAAAATGCTCTGGACTTTTTCCTTCATTTCCAGCACCTCCCCGTCATTGGTGACAATGGGATCCATGTGAATAGTGGCGGAGCAGTGCAGTTTTTCCTGAAGTTCATGTTCTATGTGATCAATCTGTTCATGAATGGCCTGGATATCTCCGTCAGCATCAACCTCTGCATGAAGGGAAACCATCAGACGTCCCGGGCCGTAATCATGCACAATCAGATCATGAATATCATAAATCAGAGGATGAGAGATTACGATCTCCCGTACTTCTTTGATGAATTCCTTCTTGGGAGGCTGCCCCAGAAGCAGATCCATAGTCTCTTTTAAGGTGGAACCGCCGGTATAAAGAATAAAAATTCCCACAAGTACGCCCAGCCATCCGTCCAGAAGAAGACCAGTGTACTGGCCGATAATAGTGGCGGCGAGAACAAGAGCCGTGGATATGGTATCGCTGAGGCTGTCCATAGCAGTTGCATGCATGGCCGCACTGTCGATTTTGATACTGATTGAGCGGTTATAATAAAACATATAAACCTTTACCAGAATAGAGGCGGCCAGAATTCCAAGGATAACCGGACTGCTGTCGACGGCCTCCGGATGCATGATTTTTTCTGCAGAGGACTTTATCAGTTCAAATCCCATAATCAGAATTGCCACGGATACCAGCATACCGGAAATGTATTCCATTCTGCCGTGCCCGAAGGGATGCTCCGGATCCGGCTTCTGGCCGGAAATCCGAAAACCGATCAAAGTGATGATTGAGGAACCGGCATCGGAGAGGTTGTTGAAGGCATCTGCAGTAATCGCAATGGAATGGCTGAGAGTGCCTGCAATCCATTTTCCAAGGAAAAGAAGAAGATTCAGCCCGATTCCCACCCCTCCGCAGAGAGTTCCATATGCCTGCCTTACCTGAGGCGATGCATAATTTCTGCGGTTTTTTATGAATAAAACAGATAACAAGCGAATCATATTTACATCTCCCTGCAATATATCATTCCCTCGATGTTACCACATTCTATTATAAAATTCCAGAAATATTTACAATTTAAAAAGAAAATGATATATTTCAAATAAGGAAACCTACAGGAGATGCATCAGGAGAAGAGAATATTATGAAGAATCTGGAAAGTATAGCAATGCTGATCGATGCGGATAATACACAGCTGTCAAAGCTGGAAGCCGTGATACAGGAGATATCGGCCAAAGGCCGTATCGTAGTAAAAAGAGCCTACGGGAACTGGCGGAAGGAGACGCTGAAAAATTGGGAGGAAGAATTGAAACGTCTGGCGATTAAGGCGGAACAGCAGTTTGATTATGTATCCGGAAAAAATGCTACAGATATGGCGCTGGTAATTGACACTCTGGATTTGCTTCACAGAGGGCTGTACGATGCTTTTGTAATCGTTGCCAGCGACAGCGACTATACCCCTCTGGCTATCAAGCTTCACGAGTCCGGCGTTTATGTTATGGGAGTAGGCGAGAAAAACACTCCGGTGGCTTTTCGAAATGCCTGTGACGAATTTGTATTCCTGGAGAATCTGAATAAGACTACAGACAATCACCATGGAAAGAACGCAGGAAAGAGCGGCGGGAAGAAAGAAATGGAGGCAGCGGAAACGGAAGAAGAGTCACAGAGTGACGATATGCGTGAAATTCACAAACTTCTCAGAATTGCCTGGGATAAATATCAGGAAAACGACGGATATGTGAATGTCAGTTCCGCGGGACAGTACATCAAGCGTGCAAAGCCGGACTTTGACGCCAGAACCTACGGCTTTTCCAAGCTGCCGGATCTGATAGAGGCATTTCCAAGGAAATATTCCATGAAGCGTTATCGGGGAAAGGGAACGGTGACGATCATCGCCTATAAATGTCTGTAATTTCCATCCATGTATTTCAACGCAGGAGCGGAAAGTGTTGGTATAAAAAGAAATACAGTGCTATAATTGAAAGAAAACAGGGAGGTCTTAAACATGACAAAAGAAGTACAGCAGTATGTGATCGAAAAATCAAAAGAACTTATGGCTGCCGCTTCCTGCTGCCAGGGAGCGAAGGAGGCTGCGCAGAGATGGATAGACGCAGCGGGAACAGACCGGGAAGCGGAGGAAACCAGAAAGTATATTGAGGAGTTGGAAGCGGACATTGTAACTGTGGACGGTCTGATCAGCTTTGCGGAATCCGAGATGGGTGCGAAAGTATTTGGCGGGGAAGAAAAAGCCAAAGGCGTGGCTGCCCATGGAAGAGAGATTAAGGCCGCAGGAGCAAAATACTGTGACTGCCCGGCCTGCACGGTCGTGGAGGCGATTCTTGCCCGTAAAGATGAAATGATGGCGTAAAAGCGGAGAAGGAGCGGAACTTATGAAAATCTGCATATACGGCGCTTCCAGCGCAAAACTGGATCCGGTCTATTATGAAAAGACAGAGGAACTTGGAAGAATCATAGGGGCCCGCGGACATGGGCTTGTATTCGGAGGCGGAAAAGAAGGGCTGATGGGGGCTGCCGCGCGGGGCGTGGCTGCTTATAACGGATATATTCTGGGAATCGCTCCTGCTTTTTTTAATCAGCCGGGAGTTCTCTACGAGAACTGTTCTGAGTTTATCTTTACGGAAACAATGCGGGAGAGAAAATATCTCCTTGAGAAAAAGTCAGAGGCGACAATTGTTGCGCCGGGAGGGATCGGCACTTATGAAGAGTTCTTTGAAATCCTGACGTTAAAAAGCCTGAAAAGACTGAATCGCCCTATTGTTCTGTACAATATTCAGGGATACTATGATTTGATAAAAGATCTGCTCCGGCAGACTGCAGACCAGAATTTCATGGATCAGGAAAATCTGGGACTCTGCGAGTTTATGGAAGATCCGGAAGAAATCCTGGATTATATAGAACACTGGAAAGAGAATCTGTAAATAAGGAAGGTGTCCGGCTCTCGGCCGGACATTTATAAATTGTAAGATTTTTAGGTTTTAATAGCTTTGATTTTTAAATATTAACAAAAAAATAAAAGAAAAAATATTAAATTTGGTTAATCTGTTTTAAAAAGCACTGCTATAATAATAACCGTAACAAGGAAACAGAAATATACTTAACAAACCTCTTTTTCATTAAAAAGTTGAAGGCTGCTAAGCAATCAGATTTTTGGAGGAAAAGATAAATGAATACTTTAAAAGCTGAAAAAAGAACCATGGACGTCAAAGCAAAAAAACTGAGAAGAGAGGGATATGTAACCGGAAACCTGTTCGGCAGGGAAATTGAGGGATCTATTCCTTTGAAAATGGTGAAGTCCGATGTAGAGCGCCTTTTAAAAACAGACAATAAAGGCAGCCAGATTATGCTGGATGTGGAAGGCCGGATGTATGATGTGCTGATTAAGGAAGTAGATTTTAACTTCATGGCAGGCAGAGTGGACGAAGTGGATTTTCAGGCACTGGTAAGCAATGAAAAAGTACACTCTGTTGCCGAGGTTATTTTCCAGAATCACGACAAGATTGCAGAAGGTGTGCTTCAGGAAAGCCTGAGGGAGATTTCCTACAGAGCTTATCCGTCAGCCCTGGTTGACAAGGTAAGGATAGATGTTGGCGAAATGAAAATCGGTGATGTAATAAGGGTCAAAGATCTGGATATTGCCAAAGACAAAGAGATTGACCTTATGACAGATCCGGAGACTATTGTTGCTGCGGTAACTGCTGTTCATGCCGGCGATGTTCCAGAAGAGGAAAACGCGGAGGAAGCTGAGACAGAGGCATAAGCGGAAAGTGCCGGAAATAACATGCTTTATATATGAAATGATTTTACAGCAGGCTCCTGTTCTGAATAAGAATGGAAGCCTGTTTTTTGCGCGCTGAAAAAATGGAAAAAAACGGAAAGGAATGAGAAATATTGAACAGAACTGCTGTTGCTGTCATTAAACGTTATCTGCTCCTTCTTGCAGGACTTGCTGTTATGGCTTTTGGGGTTGCTTTTTCGATAAAAGCAAGTCTGGGGACGTCGCCAATTTCAAGTGTCCCCTATGTGGTGAGCCTGTTTTCCCCTCTGACAGTGGGAACCGCCACAATCATTATGCATTGTGTCTTCATTTTGCTTCAGATTCTGATATTGAGAAGAAAATATCATCTTATACAGCTCATGCAGCTTCCGGTGGCGTTTTTCTTTGGATATCTGACGGATTTTGGCGTATGGGCAGTTCAGAGCATTGACTGTCACACATACTGGCAGCAGTGGCTGATCTGCCTGATCGGCATTCTGCTTGTGGCAGCAGGCGTCAGTCTTGAGGTAAAAGCAGGCGTTGTGGTGCTTGCGGGGGAAGGGGTGGTACTTGCCATATGCAAGGTTCTGCCTATTAAATTCGGATATATGAAAGTGCTATTTGATGTGACGCTGGTGGTGATTGCCTGTATTTTGTCCCTTGTTTTTACCGGTCATCTGCAAGGGGTGAGAGAGGGAACTGTCGCTGCGGCGATTATGGTTGGACTGATTGCCAAACAGCTGGGCAAAATCCTGTCCCGTTGGAAACTGGAGGAGATCTGAAGGAAAATCCGACAGTTTTTTCTTAAACAGCAAATGCTTCAATGCCTGAAAGGCATTATAACAGAAATAGAAATATACATTATGCCCAAGTAAAGAGGAATTTATTTATACATATGGTAAATTATTCATATTTTGGCAATATTCTATTGACAATCTTGAAACAATGGAGTTAAAATGTACTTGTTTAATTGGATAAGTATGGGTCTGTATCTATCATTTGGCAATGAAAAAGAAAAAGGCATTTAAGAAAGACATCTATGGATAAGAAGAATATTGTTCATTACAAAGAGCAGAACTGTCTTATCAAATGTATTTCATTTACGTATTAAAAGAAGGAGGAACCCTAAATGTATAGGAAAAAGTTAATGCAGGCATGCCTTGCAGGCGCTTTAGTGGCGACTATTGGAACCAGCGCTAATGTACCTGTAGTAAAAGCTGCCGCAGAGATACAGACTGTTTCAGAAACAGATGATGCCGAAGATGTGGAGGAGTCTGAAGAAGTCGAAGACACAGAAGAGGAAGAAGCTGTAGAAGAGACTTCTGAGGATGAAGAAGTTGAGACAGAAGAAGTTGAGACATATTCTGCCGGAGATGCTGGAGAGGAAAATAGTCCAGAAGAAAACAAGAGCGTTATTGTAAAATACCAGTTTGTTTGCGATGGCAAATTTGTAGCTGGAGGAGACTGTTTTGTACCTTCAGGAATTCAGAACTATTCTGTATTTGAAGAATACTTGCCAGAAGGCTACACAAGGGTAACCGGCGGAGATACTACAATTACCGAAGGCGAGACATATGTAATCAGTGTAGAAAAGATTGATTCCGGCGATACAGAAGAACCTGAGAAAACAGAAGTAACTATGAACATCCAGTTCAAGGCCGGAGATGAGGTAGTAGCTGGAGGAGACTATACTGTACCAGAAGGAGTGCAGAACTATTCCGTACTTGAGCAGTATGTACCGGAAGGCTACCAGATGACTACAACTGGAGATTTCATGGCAGAAGAAGGCGGAAAGCTGGTAGTATCCATTGAAAAGATCTCCACAGAAGTAACCATGAACATCCAGTTTAAGGCCGGAGATGAGGTAGTAGCCGGAGGAGACTATACTGTACCAGAAGGAGTGCAGAACTACTCCGTACTTGAAAAATATGTACCGGAAGGCTACCAGATGACTACAACTGGAGATTTCATGGCAGAAGAAGGCGGAAAGCTGGAAGTGTCCATTGAAAAGATCTCCACAGAAGTAACTATGAACATCCAGTTTAAAGACGGGGATGAAGTAGTAGCCGGAGGAGACTATACTGTACCAGAAGGAGTGCAGAACTACTAACTACTCCGTACTTGAAAAATATGTGCCGGAAGGCTACAAGATGACAGTTACCGGAGATTTCATGGCAGAGGACGGCGGAAAGCTGGAAGTATCCATCGAAAAGATCTCCACAGAAGTAACTATGAACATCCAGTTCAAAGACGGAGACGAAGTAGTAGCTGGAGGAGACTATTTTGTACCGGCGGGCGTACAGAACTATTCCGTACTTGAGAAATATGTACCGGCAGGTTATCAGATGACAGTCAGCGGAGATTTCATGGCGGAAGACGGCGGTAAGCTGGAAGTAAACGTTGAAAAGATTTCTACTGACGTTATCATGAACATTGTTTTCACATACAACGGTGAAGCTGTTGCCGGAGGAGATTACTTTGTACCGTCAGGCGTACAGAACTATTCCGTACTTGAAAAATACTTACCGGCAGGCTATGAGATGACAGTCAGCGGTGATTTCATGGCAGAAGACGGTGGAAAACTGGAAGTTCCGCTTGAGAAGATCCAGAAAGACGTTATCATGAACATCCGTTTTGTAGATGCAGACGGAAACTTCATTGCCGGAGGAGATTACTTCTTACCAGAAGGCGTACAGAACTACACTGTTCTGGAAAAATATCTGCCGGAGAACTATAAATTAGCTGTAAGCGGCGACTTTATGGTAACAGAAGGCGGAAAAGAAGATGTAAGAGTAGAAAAAGTTTCTGACGAGCAGAATGAGATCATCATGAACATCCAGTTCAAGGATGGAGATGAAGTGGTAGCCGGAGGAGACTATTTTGTACCAGAAGGTGTGCAGAACTACTCTGTACTTGAGAAATATGTACCGGCAGGCTATGAGATGACAGTCAGCGGCGACTTCTTTGCAGAAGACGGCGGCAAGCTGGAAGTATCTATCAAGAAAATTCCTACTGACATCATTATGAATGTAATCTTCACATACAACGGAGAAACCGTAGCCGGAGGAGATTATTTCTTACCGGAAGGCGTACAGAACTATTCTATCCTTGAGCAGTATGTACCGGAAGGCTACAAGATGACAGTCAGCGGTGACTTTATGGCGGAAGAAGGCGGAAAACTGGAAGTTCCGCTTGAGAAGATTGACAAAGATGTTATCATGAACATTCGCTTCATGTATAATGACGAGTTTATCGCCGGAGGAGATTTCTTCATTCCGGAAGGCGTACAGAACTATTCCATCCTTGAGCAGTATGTACCGGAAGGCTACAAGATGACAGTCAGCGGTGACTTTATGGCGGAAGAAGGCGGAAAACTGGAAGTTCCGCTTGAGAAAATTGATGACACAATCATCATGAACATTGCCTTCATCTGTGACGGTGAAGTGATTGCCGGCGGTGATTATTTTGTACCGGAGGGAATTCAGAACTACTCTGTACTGCAGCAGTATGTACCGGAAGGCTATGAGATGACAGTCAGCGGAGATTTCTTTGCGATCGCAGGAACTCATCTTGATGTAAATATCAGAAAGATTGGACAAGAGTCAACTCAGACAAAACTTACGGTAACCTTTGAGACAGTAGACGGAACAGTTGTGGGCAAAACAGAACTGACACCGGCAGAGGAAGGCGAGCATGGAGAGATCTGCACCTTTGTACTTGGAGAAGATTTCCAGCTTCCGGAAGGATACCAGCTTGCTACAGGTGTTGATCAGGTTACAGAGATTCAGATTCCTTATGGTTCTGTAGGCGGACATACAATGCTGGTGGAAGCAGTTCCGACAGATCCGGACCAGCCGACAGACCCAGATCAGCCAACAGATCCAGACCAGCCGACGGATCCGGATCAGCCGACAGATCCGAGCCAGCCTGTAGACCCAGATCAGCCGACAGATCCGAGCCAGCCTGTAAATCCGGGCCAGTCAGGCAATCAGGGACAGAATAACACGAACACCAATACAAATACGAACACCAATACAGTGGTTCAGAAGACAGAGACAACCAAGACAGTAAACAGCACTCAGACTACTGAGAAGAAATCTCCGAAGACAGGAGACGCTACCAATACTGCAGCACCAGTTGCCGGTCTTCTTGGAAGTGCGTTGGCTATCGGCGCATTACTCCGCAGAAAAGTTCGCAGATAAGATGTAAATGAAATACATAAAATAACAGAGACAGGGCTGCCGTTTTCATCGGCAGCTCTGTTTCTGTTTGTTTAGAGGCTGCGCCGAGATATCAGGCGAGGGCTTCTTTCTATTTCCGGATGAAAATCAGTTGAGTTCTTATGCTTGGCATAATATAATAATAGAATGGAAGGATTTTCAGAAAGGCATGTGAAGAACATTGGTATATAAAAACATTCTTGAAGCAATGGGAAATACGCCTCTGATCCGGCTTGAACATATGCCGGAAAAGGGAAGCGCGCAGATTCTGGTAAAATTTGAGGGCCTGAACGTAGGCGGATCGATCAAGACAAGAACCGCCTATAATATGATCCGGGATGCAGAGGAAAAAGGCCTGATTGGCCCCGGCACAATTATTGTGGAGCCTACAAGCGGCAACCAGGGAATCGGGCTGGCTCTTGTGGGGGCGGTGCGGGGATATCAGACGAAGATTATTATGCCCGATTCAGTCAGCGAGGAGAGAAGAAAACTGGTTCGCCACTACGGCGCGGAAGTCATTCTCATTCATGACGCCGGCGATATCGGCGCGTGTATACAGAAATGTCTGAGCACAGCGCTCAGGATGGCCGAAGAAGATCCTCGGGTTTTTGTACCCCAGCAGTTTGAAAATCCGGCAAATCCGGCCGTACACAGAGAGGCAACCGCTTTGGAAATACTTGAGCAGGCGGACTGCCCGATCGATGGGTTCTGTTCCGGAATCGGAACCGGAGGAACGATTACCGGTATCGGAGAAGTGCTGAAGGAGAAGAATCCCGGAATAGAAATCTGGGCGGTGGAGCCGGAACACGCGGCTATTCTGTCCGGCGGCTCTATCGGAACACACATCCAGATGGGAATTGGAGACGGCGTGATACCGGAGATCCTTAATATGGATATATACGATGAAATATGCATTGTTACAGATGAGGAAGCAATCCAGGTGTCAAAGGATCTGGCCGCAAAGGAAGGGATCATGTGCGGGATATCTTCCGGAACCAACGTGGCTGCGGCACTGAAGATGGCAAAGAAGCTGGGAGAAGGAAAAACAGTGGTCACGGTCCTGCCGGACACGGCGGAAAGATATTTTTCCACGCCGCTTTTTGATGAATAAAGTTATTGGTTATATTGCGGAGCATCATCCGTGTACAGGAAATGACTTGTATGCGGATGATGCCTTTTTATTTCATAGGAAATATCTTTTGCCGACATGTGAAAGCGTTGTGGTAAAGATCATGTCCAGTGTTTCGGCTGTTCATGTCCACATTCTGTAACAGAGAAGACGATGTGTTATATTATAAGAGGATACTTTTATTTGAATAAGACATTCGGAAGTATGGCTGCAGAGGCTGAAGTATCAAAGCAAAAACAAAGCAAGGAGTATAATGATATGGTCAGAATAGGCATTGTGGATGATGAACTTCCTTTTAGAGACATGGTTGAAGAAATTGTATCAGGAGTTCTGAGAGAAATATCTGTTCCGGCGAAGATTGATAAATACACAGATGGAGCCAGTTTCTTTGACAAAGTAAAGAACGGAGCGGTATACCATATCCTGCTGGCGGATATTAAAATGAAAGAAATGGACGGAATAGAGCTGGGAAGGATGATACGTCAGAAAAGCCCGGATATGTATATTATTTTTATTACTTCATATGAAAAATATGCAGCGGAAAGCTACCGGATCGAGGCATTTCAGTACATCTTAAAGCAGGATCTGAAGAGCCGCCTGCCGGGAGTGATCCGCAGTCTGCTTTTGAGACTGGCGGATCAGGAGCAGGAGTTCCGGATCGTGAGTACAGGCACAGAAAAAGTAAAGATTTTCTACCGGGATATTATTTATCTCTATAAATCAAAAGGCGCCAAATATGTAAATTATGTGACAAAAAAGGGGATCGTCCGGGAGCGTATTTCTCTGGAAAAACTATTAAAAGAACTGAACAGCCGGTTATTTATACCTGTGGAGCGGGGATATGTGGTAAATATGGAACGGATCTTAAAGATAAAAGGCGATACGCTTTGTCTTGAAATGGGATATGAGGTACAGGTAAGCAGATCGCGTCTGAAAACGGTGAAGCAGGAGATCAGCCGTTCCTGGGGAGGCAGAGGATGACGGCGGAAATGATAATGGTAAGCACCTGGGTGACGGATTCTCTGTTTGTATGGATCCTTCTGGAACTTCTGGAGCTGGGACTGTATTTTTATCTGATCCTTGGAATTCTTCCAGGTATAAAAAACATGGGAAAAATAGACAAGATCATTTTGAGAACTATATTTTTGGCTATGGCTGTGCTGATTGGAATAAAGTACAGAATCGGCACAACATTTAGCCATCTGTCTTTTTCCTATAATTTATTGGTACTGATCCTGGGAACCGGGGCTGCTGTAAGGGAAAACTTTCTTCTGACCGCAGGAATAGCTGTAACCTATACTTCTTCTATCCTGCTGCTGCGGTATATACTTTTGTTTGTAATGTGTTTGGCGGCTTATGGAACAGAGAGTCCGTTATCTCGTCTGGCATTTGCCGGAGGTCACGGCAATACTGCTTTTGCCGTTACGCATTTGGGAGTACTTCTTTTGGTTTTTCTGATCTTATACAGGATCAGGAATTCCGGCATATCCAGACAGATCAGGGCGTATCGGAATCTTCTTCTACTGGTGGGAATCGTGCTTTCTGCTCTGGCACTGGAGTATCAGAATCTTTTGGAATACGTTTTTCAATATCTTCCTGTCGGTATCCCTGCCGTGAATTCTATACTTCGGGACAGCCTGTTAAGTCTGCTGACATCTGTAGCCCTTGGAGCCGCCGCCGGAGTTCTGTTTCTCAAGAACAGAAGTATCCGAACGGAAAATAATCTTCTGCTCATGAAGGAAGAGATGGAGAAGCAGAAATATGAGGAGATCAGAAGCGCTGTGGAGAAAAACAGAGAAATGGTCCATGACACAAAGAACCATTATCTTGTTATCTGTGAATATATTCAAAATGAAAAATATGACTGCCTGAAAAATTATGTGGCTGATATTCAAAAAAATTTTGAGCGGACTGATTCCTGGGCTTATACAGGGAACTATATTCTTGATCTGATCCTGGGACAGAAGAAGACCCTTGCCAGGGAGAAAGGAATTCCGTTTGAGTTACAGGCTATGCCGCTTTCCTCCTTGCCATTCAGCGAGCGGGAGATCTGTTCTCTGTTCGGAAACCTTTTGGATAATGCCGTGGAGGCATGTGAACGTGTGATGGAACATAGGAAAAGAGGGGAGAAAAAAACAGATGGTTATACTGCAAATAAGCAGGAGGCCCCCAAAATCCGGGTCAGGATCCAGCAGAGAAATCAATTGCTCTTTGTGGAAATTATCAACAGCACAGATGGACTGCCGTTTCGGAAAGAGCGGAAGTTCCTTACCGGAAAAACTGATCCATCGCTGCATGGATATGGGCTGAAAAGCACAGAACGGATCGTGGAGGAGCATGACGGAGTGATCGCATATGACGCAGACAGAGAATATTTCAAGGTGACAGTTACTTTTTTTGACGTAGAATAGCTGATTGGAGAAATTTTTGTTAGTAAATCATGTCCAGAAAAAATATGGTTCATGTCCACTCTCTTGAAGGGGATATGACGCTTATGTATACTGACGATATAGAAACACTTTGAATAAAGCGGCGCTGCTGTTCAAGGAATATAACTCTCCGGCCGGAGAAGAAAGGAGTGCGGTATTGATAAAAGGAAAAAGGATCTGCTGTCTGGCAGGAATGATACTTTGTTTCATATGTACAGCTATGCTGGCAGGATGCCAGGAAACGCCAAAAGAAAGCGCAGTGGTAAGCAAAGCGGATGGACTCAGTGAGGACCGGATCGCGGTCCCTCTGGCAGAGGGAGAAACCCAGAAGATCAAACTGCCGGACAGATGGGAGGAAACAAGAAAATGGAGTAAAGACCGCTGGATTTTTCACACAGATATTGAGCTCGAATCTATTGAAACAGGAAATCTTCTGGTGGTAGAGGTGGAGCAGTGTTCTATGACAGAAGAGGATCTGGCGCGGCTGACAGAATATTTTGCAGAGGGTCAGGAATTGTATGTTCCCCAACTGGTTTCAAAGGAGGTATATCAAAACAAGCTGGAGCGCCTTCAGAATATGGAAGGGGTTTATTCTGTATATACCATTGACATTTTAATGAGTGATGAAGCCTCCATGCTCAGAAAAGGTGTGGAACTGGCGCCGCCGGAAAGCGAATTAAAGGAGCAAAAGACAGAAATCCGGTTTGGACCGAGAGTGGTAGATGAGACAGAGAAAGCAATTTATAATATTCCGGATGATGCATATGATTCTTATGATAAGGATCTGTTTTTTTCTGCAGATGTGGGAAAGGAGAGGAAAAGCCACATTTCAGCCAGCCAGTATGATCCGGATGTAGGTACTGAAAGTACCTATGAATGGATGGAGGGAGATGCGCTTCTTTACCAGAAAAAAGATATCGACTGGTATAAAAGGACCCATGCACAATATGCGGATCTTCCCGGGATGGATCAGCAGTGGGAAGCGCTTCTTGAACATTGTACCGTCATGATGACTAAGGAAAATATCAATGAGGAAGAGGGCAGAAAGCAGGCAGAAGCACTGCTGGAAGAGCTGGGAATCGGAAATAAGATTTACAACGATTCCGAACCTGTTCTCTGGTTTCCGGACGGAACTTATGAGGATGCGGTTGCCAGCTCTTATTATGACAGTCTCTGGTATGCGGATCTGGAGCAGGCGGAGCCTGGATATGTATATACCTTTCTTAATGAAGCCGGAGGACAGCCGGTGGATCTGAAGTATGGAGGTGTGATGTGGGGAAGTCCGGACGATATGGAGAACGGCAATACATATGCTCCGTCTATGCCGGCAGAGACCGTTTCCATTGCGGTAACTCGAAGCGGAGTAAAGATGTTTTCCTGGACAGGAAGGTGCCGGGAAGTTTCCACAGTGGCAGAGAATGTGAAACTGCTTTCTTTTGAGAAAATGCAGGAACGGATCGTGAAGTATGTTTCTTATCTTTTCCCCAGCAGTCAGCCAATGGATAATCCGACGCTGTTCCGTTTTGATCTTGAGAATCTGACGTTCGGTTATACTTATATCCCGGCATATGAAAATCCGGCTCATGCCTGGATGGTACCTGCCTGGTTTTTGGAGTTAAGACATGCTTATGATGATCCGGAACTGGACAGTGTGGAAGAATTGAGCGATGGATCATGGCTTTATCTGACATTTAACGCCATGGACGGAGGCATTGTAGAAATGGGATAAAGGGGCGGTTGGAATGAGAAGAAAGAATTTTGAAATAAGTACGGAAATACGCAGGTCGGTTTTTCACTTCCGGTTTTTTCTGGGGATATGCCTGCTGGTCTGCGCATTTCTGACAGCGGCGTATCCGTTCCGGGCTTCATTGATAGAGTCCGGCGGTTCAAGGGAAGGCCCTTCCTGGATAGCAGTATTTATATACAGTATTTCATCAGGCGTTGGTCTTATGTGTTTTCCGTTGACAGTACCTTTGGCGGCGGCAGAAAAAGCTCAGGAAGAATTAAAGAACCGATATACTATTTTTCTTATACCGAGAGCCGGAAGAAAAAGATATATAGCCGGTAAAGCGGCGGGAGCAGCGGCTGCCGGAGGGATCATGGCTGCTGCCGCATTAGGGATCGCACTGCTTATTATCTGTTTCTGGTGCAAGGGAATTCCGGATCTCAGCGGCTGCCAGGCTGTAAATGCATTGTCAGCCGAGTCGGGAGTATACGGGGGTGGCCAGCCGCCGGTTCTTGCTCCTGTAAATTTGATCCCTGGATTTATCTGTGGATTTCTAAACGGCGCGTTCTGGGGGATTGCAGGCAGCGCTGCATCTGTTCTTACGAGAAAACAATATCTGGGGTATGCAGTTCCCTTTGTTCTATATTATGTACTTACCGTATTTCAGGAGCGATACTATGAAGATTTGTATTTTTTGAGTCCCAGACAGTGGGCATATCCTTCCCATTACAGTGCGGGAGTCTGTGTGGTGATCTTGCTGTTTATGGGAGCTGCGGCATCTCTGCTTCTTGCGATGCTGATAGGAAGGAGGATGTCAGGATGATACGGAAGATATGTTTTATTGCAGGACAGAACTTTTCCGGCTGGTATAAGAATGGGAGGATCTGGCTGACGTTTGCGCTGGGTCTGGTACTCTGCCTGATGCTTTCAGACGAAATGCTTGTCAGAACACAGACTTACGAAACATCTGTTCAGATTTTTGAACCCTTTATATGGACGTTTGGAGACAGCCAGTCAGTTCTTTTGTCAACGCTGCTTCTGCTGGTGCTTTTTGCGGATATGCCGTTTATCGGTCAGACGGCACCGTACCGTCTTGTACGAACAACCAGAAAAATCTGGCTTGCAGGACAGGTTCTGTATGTGATGTTTTCTGTTCTGCTATATAATTTGTTTCTGCTTATTGCGGAGTCAGCGATTGTTTCTCCCTGGGCCTATGTAGGAAATGTGTGGAGTGAAACTTCGGCTGCGTTTGCCTACAGCGGGGAGGGGCTTTCGACAGTTCCGGTTTCTTTAAAAACAATGGAAATATCCACGCCTTATGAATGTGCGGCAACGGTATTTTTGCTTATGCTCTTATATTCCCTGCTTATAGCAGTATTGATGCTGTTTCTGAACCTGCTTGCCGGAAACGTGGCGGGAGTGCTCGGCGCTATCGGGCTTAATCTGTACGGATATCTTCTTGATCCGGAGCTGGTCCGGAAGATCTTTGATATTCCCTCCGCAGTGAGCTATCGGGCAAATGTACTGTGCGGATGGCTGTCTCCGCTGAATCACGCTACATTTCCTATGCACAACTTTGGATATGATTATCTGCCGGAAGTATGGATCAGTGCAGCGTTTTTTCTGATATCTATCGTTTTGCTGCTGATTTTGTCGGCGGCGAGAATGCGTAAATATAATTTTACATTTGCACAGGTGGAGGAGTGAGATGAAGTCTGCGGTCAGATTGATCAAAGTAACAAAATCATTTCAAAAGGAACAAGTGCTCAAGGGGATCACTCATTCTTTTGAACAGGGAAAAATTCATGGGATCACAGGATTCAACGGTTCTGGAAAGACAGTAATGTTTAAGTGTATCTGCGGTTTTTTAAAACCGGATTCCGGAACAGTGTTTGTTCAGGGGCAGCAGATCGGAAGGGATGCGGATTTTCCCAGATCTGTGGGGATGATCATTGAAAATCCTGGTTTTCTCCCACATCTCAGCGGATTTGCCAATCTGAAGAGATTGGCAGCTATCCAGCGGAAGATAACGGATGAGCAGATACGAAAGAGTATTGCCAGGGCAGGGTTGGATCCATTTTCAAGAAAAAAAGTGGGACAGTATTCTCTGGGAATGCGGGAACGTCTTGGGATCGCGCAGGCGATCATGGAGGAGCCAAAGCTTTTGGTGCTGGACGAGCCGTTTAACGGCTTAGATAAGAGAGGAGCCAGGGATGTATGCAATCTGTTGGATGAACTCCGGAGCAGAGGCAGGACTATTTTGATCGCGGCTCACAATATACTGGAAATCGAGTATCTCTGCGATACGATATGCGAGATGGAGGCGGGGACGCTTACACAGTTGAAGTAGAAAACGGGGATGTAAATTTTTAAGAGCCTTTGAACGGATTGTTTGGAGGCTCTTAAATCATGACCGGATATCTGGAAAGCCTGATATGATAAATAAAATGCCGATATCGGCAAGATAGGAGGAGATTTACGGATGAGTCAGACAAAATATTGGAAGTAACCGTAGAACTGGGTAAGGATTTACGGATAATCTAGTAGAAATGTTGGATATAGCCGTAAGATTTGGCAGGCACTTACGGACGAATCGGTAGAAAGTTAGAAAATAACCGTAAGAATAGAAGAAAATTTACGGATGAATCAGACAAAATATAGGATGTAGCCGTAAGATCAGCTAGAGATTTACGGATGAACTAGTGGAAATCTTAGAAGTAACCGTAAGACTGAGCAAGGATTTACGGATGAACCAGACAAAATATAGGATGTAGCCGTAAGATCAGCTAGAGATTTACGGATGAACTAGTGGAAATTATAGAAGTAACCGTAGAACCAGGAGAAAATGGATGTAAGAGAGATATTTTTTGATGCTTGCTATGCAGGAAACGCTGAACCTTTCAGAAGAATATGTAATGGGCACGCAGTAAAATCTTACCTGTTACTGGAGGAATCGGGAAAAGATGACAGAGAAGCAAAGCAAAATAAAAGAGCTGGGGTACAAATATCGCGGCGTAAACCAATGACTGTATTTTATGTCTTTTAAGACCGGATATTCTCCTTTTAATCTTGACCAGGAAGAGGTTCTTCGTATGACAGAGTATCTTGGAGGTCTTGAGATGGTTCTACAGTGTTATGAGAAGCTGGAGGCTCCGGTACACTTAAAAAATGGCGATATGTTTATGCTAAAGTCTTACAAAAGATAAAAAAGGGGTACTATGAAAAATAATATTAATAGGCCCTGTTATAGAATATAAATTTTCTCTGTATGGTTCATAACTTGTGTGGAAAATGGTGTAGTAAGTCATTTTTGAAGCAAATTAAAAAATCGTAACCTTTCAGAACGCTCGTAAAATCAATCTATTTTCAGGATTGCTAAAAATTTTTAAAAAATTAGCACTCACCTCTTGCTGTGTGCCGGGTGTTTTTGTCCTGTGGTGTCAGAGCCCGTGGAGCCTTATTTTACAAGGTTTCTGCGGGCTCTGACTTTTTGTCTGGGAGCGTCAAAAAATGTCGAATTTTGCGGAAATGGTGTAGTAAATGGTGTAGTAAAATGATCGTGGAAGATGCGGAGAGAACGGAAATAGGGGATGGCGAAGGGCAAAGGAATCTGATAAGATTAAATAAAAGTGGCATCATAATGTTTAAGCCTATTTAATATAAAAGCAGCAGACAAGGAGAGATCGTATGACAATCGAAGAAATTCTGGCCGGGGAATCTAAGAATGTTGAATTTAAGGTTCAGAGACCGAAAGATAGTGTGAAATATATGAAAACGGTCGTTGCTTTTTCCAATGGCGAGGGCGGACGCATCGTTTTTGGCGTTGACGACGTAACCCGGGAAGTGGTCGGCATCCCGAAAGATATTGTTTTCTCAGAGATTGATGCCATCACAGCGGCAATTTCTGATAGCTGTGAGCCGGTTGTCATTCCAGATGTTTATTTGCAGACCATTGATGATAAAACTATTATCATTGCAGAAATCAGTGCGGGAAAACAGCGGCCCTATTATATCAAATCTCTGGGAATCAAGGACGGAACCTATATCAGGGTCTCTGGTACATCTCGTCCTGCCGGGCGTGATTTAACGGCAGAGATGTACTATGAGGACGAAGGCCGTTCCTATGATAAGGTGATTCGCAGAGATTTGACTGTGACGGATGAGGAAATTGAGGAGCTGTGCCGTCAGATGAAAGAAGTAGCTGTAGCCAATGCTAAATCTGAAATCCAGAAAGAAGCGGTCAAAGATGTGACTAAGAATGTACTGCTTAGCTGGGGACTGCTGGCTGAAACGGAGGACGGCAGTATCCATCCCACCAATGGGTATGTCTTTTTGCTGGGGAAAGATGATTTTCTTTCCTATATTCAATGTGGAATGTTCAAAGGCAAAACTCGTGCCGTGTTTGTGGATAAACGTGAGTACGGCGGGCCGCTGTGGAAGCAGGTTGACGATGCGTTCCAATTTGTGCTGCGCAACATTCATCTTGGGGCAAAATTGGAAGGTATCTACCGTAAGGATATTTATGAGTTGCCTCCGGACAGTATTCGGGAGCTTATTATCAATGCCGTTATGAATTGCAGTTATTTGCAGAATTCTCATATCCAGGTAGCTATCTATGATGATCGGCTGGAAATCACCTCCCCTGGAGGTCTTATGCCCGGCGTAACGCTGGACAAGATGAAGGAGGGATATTCTAAGATCCGAAATCGTGCGCTTGCCCATGCATTCTCCTACATGAATTTAATTGAGGCATGGGGCAGCGGCATTCCGAAGCTGATGGAAGCTATGAGAGAATATGGTCTGCGTGAGCCAGAGTTCCGTGATATGGAGATCGGATTTCGTATCAACCTTTATCGTAATACAGAGGCTGCACTGGCGGATACTACCCAAGATGCCGGGAATACTACCCAAGGTACCGGAAATACTACCCAAGATGCCGAAACCACTACCCAAGCCGCCGAAAACGCTACCCAAGTTACTAAAGATACTACCCAAGTTAGACTAACGGAAGAAGATAAGGCCATATTGGCGGCAATCAAAAAGCAACACAATATCACTCAGAAAGAAATAGCAGCTAAATTGGGCTGGAAAGTGGATCGCGTGAAGTATTATCTCAACAAAATGAAGCGCCGGAATTTTGTTAAGCGTGTTGGAACCAGTCAAAAAGGATACTGGGAGATTTTAATCGAGGATAACATGTGGCAGAATTGAACTTGAAACAGATTATAGACCGTTTGAATACAAAATTTACCGGAGATACCCGGAATCTGGTTTTCTGGTATGACGATAATGGAGAATTATTAGCTAAACACTGTTTCGCCAATTGGTCGTTAAGTTATCAGTTGATGTATAGATTTAGGCGGGATATCAACAATTGGATATCTCGCTTTATAGTATTTGCCGTTTAATTCGTGGTCACGGTATTTTGCTTCGAGCTATTTCCCTTCTCGGAGTGTATCAACAACGTTGTTGAGAAGCGAAAGATCCAGACCATGCTTTTTCATGAGCTTATAAAAATAGTAATACTAACTGCGTTGTGCAGGCGACAACAAAATGCAAATATGATAGAATAGAACATATATTAAACAATCTACGGCAGGAGTGACCATATGCTAATTTATGAAGGAACAAAAGACAATTTCTTAACAAGCGTAGAACAGGATACGATTGCTGTGGAAATTGAAAATAATATTTATGAAAGAATGCATCGGCACACAGCAAAAAATGAATTTCGTGCATGGGAAAATTCCATGGAATATATGTATAAGGTTCTGAATGATCAGGATATTCCGTCAGATGCAGGGATTGCTATTGAATATAATATTCCTCAGACATCGAAGCGTGTTGATTTTTTAATATCTGGTTATGGTAAACAGGAAGATGCCAATGTTGTTCTGATTGAACTGAAACAGTGGGATGAACTGGAAGCAGTTCCGGGGCGGGATGGTCTGGTACGGACTTATACCGGAAATGCTGTGAGACAAGTGGTTCATCCTTCTTATCAGGCGTGGTCATATGCAATGCTGATTAGTGATTACAATGCTTCTGTACAAGAAGGTATGATCTCAATCATTCCATGTGCTTATTTACACAATTACAGGCGGCATAAGCATGATCCGATTGATGCCGAACAGTATGAAATATATTTGGAAGATGCACCGGCATTTACACGCGGTGAAGTTATAAAGCTGAGAGATTTTATTAAGAAGAGTATCCGGTTTGGTGATAATAAAGAATTGATTTATAAGATTGATTCGGGACGTATTAAACCATCAAAAAGTCTGCAGGATTCTATTGCTAAAATGCTGAAAGGCAACCGTGAATTTATTATGCTGGATGAACAGAAGGTTGTTTACGAAGAAATCCTGAATGAATCCAGACAATCTGTCCAAGATGATAAAAAGCGGGTTGTGATTGTAAAGGGCGGTCCTGGAACGGGAAAGAGCGTAGTGGCAGTGAATCTGCTTGCCGAATTGACGAAAGAGGATCAGTTCTGTCAATATGTATCAAAAAATTCTGCGCCAAGAAATGTGTATCGAAAAAAGCTAAAGGGCAGTATAAGAAAAAGTAGTGTCGATAATATGTTCAAAGGCTCAGGAATTTATACAGAAACAGACAATAATATGGTTGATACAGCTCTTGTCGACGAAGCGCATCGTTTGAATGAAAAATCAGGAATGTTCCATAACATGGGAGAAAACCAGATTAAAGAAATTATCCATGCGGCGAAATGCAGTATATTTTTTATTGATGAAAGTCAAAGAGTTACTCTGCAGGATATAGGAAGCGTAGACGAGATTAGAAAATGGGCTGAGGAGGAAAATGCTCAGATTACAGAAATGGAATTGGTGTCTCAATTTAGATGCAACGGGTCAGACGGATATCTGGCATGGCTGGATCATACATTGGAAATTCGTGATACTGCCAATTTTGATATGACAGATATCGATTATGACATCAGGATACTCGATTCACCTGTTAAAATGCAGGAGATGATTATTGAAAGAAATCGCACATCGCATAACAGAGCAAGGATTCTGGCAGGATACTGTTGGAATTGGAAGAAAGAAGGAGCGAACGATCCGTCTGTACATGATATAAAAATCGGAGATTTTGAAATCAGCTGGAATTTAAAAAATACAACTACTTATGCTATTGATGAAGATTCCGTCCGGGAATCTGGATGTATACATACCTCTCAGGGATTGGAATTTGATTATGTCGGAGTCATCATTGGAGATGATATGCGATATGAAAATGGAAGGATTGTTACAGATTTTACAAAACGGGCCAGGACAGACCAGTCGTTGAAGGGAATAAAAAAATTGTATAAAGAAGATCCGCATCGGGCGGAGAAAGAAGCAGATGAAATTATAAAAAATACTTACCGGACATTGATGACACGGGGCATGAAAGGATGTTATGTATATTGCACGGATCAACGGCTGTCGGCTTATCTGAAAAAATGTCTGGGCATGCAAAAAGCGAGGGTTAAAGATGACAAAGGAAACGATTGAACAGGTATTAAAATTCAGAGACGAGCGAAACTGGAAGCAATTTCACAATCCGAAGGATTTGGCAATCTCCATCAGTCTGGAGGCAGCGGAACTGTTGGAAGTGTTTCAGTGGAGTGCAGAAGATGTCTGGTGTGAGGAGAAAAAGGACAAGGTCAGGGAAGAACTGGCGGATGTACTGAATTACTGTATTTTAATGGCAGATACCTGCGGATTGGACTTGGATGAGATTATCCAGGAAAAGGTAAAGCAGAATGCAGAAAAATACCCGGTAGAAAAAGCATACGGACATAAAGAAAAGTATACTGAGCTGGGAGAATAATATGCAGTTACCATATTCTGATGTTCTGGATATAGCCCGTTTTTCCAGGTTGTTTGACAATAAAAGCGAGTGCTATAAATTATTCTGGTTTCAGGCAATTGCACGGAAAATTAAAGAGGGGCACAAAATAATTACATTTGAAGCATTGATTGATGAAATGATTGCGGATGCATGGTATATGGTTTCGGAGTATCATTTAAATCTGGGTCCCAATGATGCCCTGGAGCGAGTGGTTCATCGGCTGAGTGAGATCAGTCATATGAAATCCAGTGAGAAAAAGGAAGTGATTCT
>DWYN01000049.1 GCA_019118645.1 Candidatus Blautia excrementipullorum
AACACTTCGTGTTCGAGAAGTATCAATAATTTTGCTTACAGCAAAATTATTTCTTCTTAGGTCTCTTAGCGCCGTATTTGGAGCGGGCCTGTTTTCTGTTGGCTACGCCTGCAGTATCCAGGGTACCTCTGATAATGTGATATCTTGTACCTGGCAGGTCCTTAACTCTTCCTCCACGGATCAGAACAACGCTGTGCTCCTGAAGGTTGTGACCCTCTCCTGGAATATAGCTTGTTACTTCGATGCCGTTGGAAAGACGAACTCTGGCGATCTTTCTAAGAGCAGAGTTAGGTTTCTTAGGGGTAGCAGTCTTAACTGCTGTACAAACGCCACGTTTCTGCGGTGCAGACTGTTCTACTGCTTTCTTTCTTAAAGAGTTGAATGTTCTCTGCAGAGCCGGTGCTGTAGATTTCTTTACAGCTGTCTGACGTCCTTTTCTTACTAACTGATTGAATGTTGGCATTCCATTTCACCTCCCGATTCATTTCTCCGTGGACTGCCACGGGGTTTCGCGGTTGCTATTGTCAAATTTCCGCGCACAAAAAAAACTGCATTTCTTTGCACGCTTGCTCATTATATCCTTTAAAAATGCGGCTGTCAAGGCATTTTACAGGAAATTTACAGGAATTTGTGCAAAAAACAGCCTCTGCCGCCAAAGGGCAGAAGCTGCTCTGATTTTCCGGTCATTTTCCCGAAGGGGACAGCCCGGTTACGCCTCTGTATTCTGAGGTTCCTCATATGACATCTCCCATATATCGGCAAACACCGCAAGAGGGCAGTCTGTCAAAAGGCACATCAGCAGAAAACATTCATAGGGATTCACAATATAAATTTCGCTCATCCCGCATTTATGAAGAATTTTCTGAATTTCATCCAGAAAATAACGGTATCTGCTGTATGGATCCTCCTCCTGCATCTCCTGGGAGACAATGAAAAATTCCAGCGTTATCAGATCAAAACGCTCTACCGGAAACTTGTGGTTCAGGATACTGTTGATCCTCTGCCTGCTGAAGCGCTTCTGACTGAAATGCCTTGCAAGAATAGATGCCGACATTTTTTTCAGATTTCCCATTTTATTTACAGGAATTCCGCTGCAGATCACTTTTTCCACATCCGAATCTGAAATATCAGATATTTTCCACACCTTTCCACGGCCTTTTTCCTCCTCATCCTTCTGATACATGGAAGCGATGATTTCTTTTGCCCTGGTTAAGAGGCGGACAAACTCCTGAAAAGCCTGGCTTTTTTCTGACATGGGATCATCTCTTCCGGCTTTCAGATAGGCCAGATACTGGAAGAGCTTTTCTTCCGTGTCAAGGCAAAGGCCTCCGGAATACACCCGCGCAGCCTCGGTATAGTTTTCGTCCGGTTCCAGTTCACTGTACTTTTTCCTGAATTCCTCCGCTTTATGATATCCAAGTTGTTTAAAGTAGCAATACCAGTAAATCACTTCATCCGGATTATGAAAGTCAAAATCCTGTTCTCTGAGTACACGGGTCAGAAAATCCGACACATCGTCCGCACTCATGCGGAGGCCGAACCCCAGAAGAAAGACGGTTTCCCGCTTTACCGAAGCCTGAGTAAGCCAATTGTTTACCAGGGACGTAAGTTTCGTGGATGTAGGGTTCATTGACTTGGGTGTGCATGTTTCATGAAAAGATTCAACCATAATATCGCGGTAAATGTCCTGGGTTACTTCTGCGTAGGGCTCCTCCAGTCTGGCCCTCTCATAAATATATCTTTTCAGATGGTCTCCGAAAGAAACCAGTTCCATCTCTTTATAAAGGTAATGGAAAATCACATCCGCGTCTTCATCCTCAAAGCCGTCAAGGCTTACTACCTGCCGGAATCTCTGTGCCGCTTTCCTGGTGAACTCAAAGTCTTTCACCGAGTCAAAAGCCACTGTCTGCTCAAAATCCAAATCCTGCATCCGGTTTTTCATGCCGCATCACCCCCGTATTTCTGGCGCAGTCTGCTCAGCACCCTTCTGAAGCAGTTTTTTTCTCCTTCTTTTATCTCACACAGAATGATCGTTGCGTTGTCTCTTCCGCCTTTCTTAAGAGCACGGTCAAGAAGAATCCCCACTGTCTCCTCTACCGTAACTTCTCTTGCAAGAATATCTGCGATTTCTCCGTCCGCAAGCATATCTGTAATTCCATCGGAACAGATCAGATAGCGCACCCCCACCGTGTTTTCTTCCCGGACAATGGACGGCTCCAGCTTCATGCTGTCCTCCGGAATTCCCACAAACTGAATCAGCGGCGCTTTTCTGAACAGCACTCCTCCCAGAACGTGGTCTCTGGATATCTGGCGAAACTGCCCGTTTCTGGACTGATAGATCCGGCTGTCTCCAAGATTGCATCCAAACACTCCATTTCTGCCGAATGCAAGCAGAGCTGCTGTTGTCCCCATGCTCTGAATTTTGTTTTCTCTGCTGTATCCGCACACTGCGCGGTTCATTTCCATGCAGGCCTCTTCCAGAAAATGCTGCGGGTCATCTCTGAGCTTCCGCTTATTTTTCCTGTAAAATTCTCCACAGGACTGCGCCGCCAGATAGGACGCCACTTCTCCGCAGCTCTCGCCGCCCATGCCGTCGAAAACTGCCAGAAGAGGAAGTTCGGATTGTGACACGCATCCTGTCCGTATATTGTCTATTCCCTGATTTTCCGCATCAAGAGTCTCCCCGCAGCACCAGAAATTATCTTCATTATTATTACGCACCTTTCCCATATGGCACGCATATGCATACTCAATCTGATACGCCATTGTCTGTCCTTTCTTCCATGGCTTCTCCGCCCAGTTCTTCCTCAAACTCCACCGCCTGATTCCAGTATTTTTCTCCGCGGCTTACATATTCCTCATTGTCTGTTTCATTATCATGGGAGACATTTTCATCATCAATCCAGCGGATCAGACTGCCGTCGTCATAATAGTAAAGGTTCACCTTCTGTTCCCCTTCCTCCAGTTCAGGAATGCAGGTGTGATCCGCCCATATATAGGCAAAAAACAGCTCTCCCTGCCAATAATAGTACTCTTCATAGTACCCGTCCTGAGACAACGAGGGATATACCAGAACTTTCATAACCTGGCCGTTCTGATCCAGATAACTGATTTTGCCCTCCTGCTCAGAACCGATCCAGTTGTAATTGTTCAAATTCTCTGTAATTTCCGTAGCCTGCTCCTGTATGGTCTCCAGGGTATCCCGAAGCTGTTTGTTCTCCGCCGACTGCACCGTCTCCGTGACAGACTGCTTCAGACGCTGAAGCTCTGCATTCTCCCTGATCAGCCAGATAAACACTCCGACAATCACGCACACTGCAATAAACATAATGATCACTGCCGCGATCAGCGGATCAAAAGAAGGTTTTCTCCTCTTCTTCAGGGAGCCTGCCGGAATTCGTCCCGTTTTCCGTCGTCTGTCCGGGCTTTTCTTCTCTGCTGCTGTCCTTTCCGCATCCCGGATAACAATCGTCCCTCCCGGCTCCGGTCTGCCGTAGGAAGGCTTTCCCTCCTGTTTCCGCCGCTCTGCATTCCCGGATTCCCGTTTTTTCCTCTGGGCCGGAGCCGGAACGTATTCTTCTCCCGTACTGTATTTCAGAGATTCCAGCGCTTCTCTGAACTCTTCCGCCGTACGGTATCGTTCTTCCCGGTCATAGGCACAGGCTTTCAAAATCACCTGCGCAAGTCCTTCGCCTGCATCCACAGGATAGGGGAGTTCCTCACCGGACATTCTTCTTGTAAGAGCATTTTCTTTGTCCCGGTATGTAATAAGCTGTTTTTCCAGATTAATAAAGGGAATGCGGTTGTGATTTCTCAGTTTATACAGCACAATTCCCAGCGAATAAATATCTACCCGGTTATCATAGACTTCTCCTTTATACATTTCCGGGGCCATATAGGAAAAGGTTCCTTTCTTGGAAAGACCGCTGGCGCTGCGGTCCAGCTCCCTGGCAATTCCAAAGTCCCCCAGCTTGAATTCTCCGAATCTTGATACAAAAATATTTTCCGGTTTGATATCTCTGTGAATGATATTCTGTTTCTGGCAGTACTCCAGCGCCTTGCACAGATCAATTCCCAGATGAATGACTTCTTCTTCTGTAAGAGCCTTTCCGGCACAGTAGTCAAGGAAACTTGTCAGATATTCCATGCGGATATAAATGTCCCATCCAATATCGTCCAGGTACTCCACGACTTTGTAATCCTCTACTGCAACTACATGGGAATTGCCCCTGAAATACTCCATGGTGCTGACTTCCTGTATGCAGTCCTTAACCAGGCTGTAAAAATATTCTTTTACAGCTTTTTCATCGGGAGTTTCTGAACAGATACTGCTCAGCTCTCCCTGACTGGACGGTATAGTAATCACTTTTATGGCTGAATAAAATGTTTTTCCCTGTTCTGTGCGCTGGGCTTTATACACCTTTCCGAAGGAACCTTCGCCGATTTTCTCTATAATCTTCCATTCCGGCCACACAGAAACCGGAAGCTGCTTCTCCATTCTGAACTCCCCCCTTTTCCCTTCCGCCTTTCTCTGTTTGCCTCTTATTTAAGTGCCCTCATTATATCACGGCTTTTTCCTGCTGTCTGTATTTTTCGATTTTCTTCCAGAATTTTTCACACAATCTTAATAAATAGGGAGAAAAAAGAAAGCCCCAGGCTTTTATGCCTGCAGGCTTTCTTTCTATATTGCTTTCGCACTCTTTATTCTTCTGTAAAGTCTTCTTCCTCAGAAGATGTCTCATCCGCAGATACTTCTTCCGTTTCTTCTGCGGCTTCTGCGCTGTCTTCCGCCTGGTCCTCCGGAAGATCCTCTTCCACCGGTATGATATCATCATCCTCGGCAATCTCTTCTTCATGCTTTGGCTTTTCCGGAATACCGGTGTCAAGCTTGATATCGCCGTAGTGCTTCAAACCGGTTCCGGCAGGAATCAGTTTACCGATGATAACATTTTCTTTCAATCCAACCAGATGGTCCACCTTGCCCTTGATGGCTGCTTCTGTCAGAACTTTCGTCGTCTCCTGGAAGGAAGCTGCAGACAGGAAGGAATCTGTTGCCAAGGAAGCTTTGGTAATACCGAGCATTACCTGCTTTCCTTCAGCCGGAATTTTTCCTTCTTTTTCCAGTTTTTCGTTGACTTCCTCAAATTCCAGCACATCTACCAGTGTACCGGGCAGGAAATCACTGTCTCCATTTTCTTCCACACGAACCTTCTTCAGCATCTGGCGCACAAGAACTTCGATATGCTTGTCGCTGATATCAACGCCCTGAAGACGATATACACGCTGAACTTCGCGAAGCATGTAGTCCTGAGCAGCACGAACGCCTTTAATTCTCAGGATATCATGCGGATTCACGCTACCTTCTGTAAGCTCATCGCCGGCCTCAAGAACCTGTCCGTCCGCAATCTTAATACGGGAACCATAAGGAATCAGGTAAGTCTTAGAACTTCCATCCTCAGGATTGGTCACGATGATCTCGCGTTTTTTCTTTGTATCATTGATTACCGCAACACCCGGAATCTCTGTAATAATTGCAAGTCCCTTCGGTTTACGCGCTTCAAAAAGCTCCTCTACACGGGGAAGACCCTGTGTGATATCACCGCCGGCAACACCGCCGGTGTGGAAGGTACGCATGGTAAGCTGTGTACCGGGCTCACCGATAGACTGAGCCGCAATAATACCTACAGACTCGCCGACCTGTACAGGCTCTCCTGTAGCCATGTTTGCTCCGTAGCACTTCGCGCAGACGCCAACCTTGCACTTGCAGGTCAGGATGGTACGGATCTTCACCTGATCAATAGGGCCGCCTTCGGCGTTTACGCCCTCTTTCATAATGCGGGCAGCGCGCTTCGGCGTAATCATATGGTTTGCTTTCACAAGAACTTCACCGTCTTTATTGGTGATGGTTTCGCAGGCGAATCTTCCTGTGATACGTTCCTGAAGGCTTTCGATCTCTTCCTTGCCGTCCATAAAGCCTTTTACATACATACCGGAAATTTCATCTCTGTTTTCACAGCAGTCTGTCTCGCGCACAATCAGTTCCTGGGAAACGTCAACCATTCGTCTTGTCAGGTAACCGGAGTCCGCCGTACGCAGAGCCGTATCGGAAAGACCTTTACGTGCGCCGTGAGCAGACATAAAGTACTCCAGTACGTCCAGACCTTCACGGAAGTTGGACTTGATCGGAAGTTCGATGGTGTGGCCGGTAGTATCCGCCATCAGGCCTCGCATTCCGGCAAGCTGTTTAATCTGTTTATCGGAACCACGGGCGCCGGAATCCGCCATCATGAAGATATTGTTGTATTTGTCCAGTCCTGTCAGAAGCGCTTTGGTCAGCTCATCGTCCGTCTTCTTCCAGGTTTCCACAACTTCTTTATAGCGCTCTTCCTCAGTGATCAGGCCTCGCTTGTAGTTCTTGGTAATCTTATTCACGATATTCTGGGCATTCTGGATCATCTCTGGCTTCTGAGGCGGCACGGTCATATCGGAGATAGAAACAGTCATGGCCGCACGTGTGGAATATTTATATCCGGTAGCCTTAATCGCATCCAGCACCTCGGCTGTCTTGGTTGCCCCGTGGGTGTTGATGACTTTTTCCAGAATCTGTTTCAGCTGCTTCTTTCCTACCAGGAAGTCCACTTCAAGAAGCAGTTCATTTCCCGGAATGCTTCTGTCCACAAAACCAAGATCCTGGGGCAGAATCTCATTGAAGAGGAAACGGCCCAGTGTGGATTCTACATTTCCTGTAAGTTTTGTCCCGTCCGGCATTGTCTTTGAGCAGCGGACTTTAATTTTGGACTGCAGAGTAATTACTTTATTCTCATAGGCAAGAATCGCTTCGTTTACGCTTCTGAAGAATTTTCCTTCACCCGGGTTGCCCGGTCTTTCCTGGGTCAGGTAATAGATACCAAGGACCATATCCTGGGAAGGAACAGCCACAGGACCGCCGTCTGAAGGTTTCAGAAGGTTATTCGGCGACAGCAAAAGGAAACGGCATTCCGCCTGGGCTTCTACGGAAAGCGGAAGATGAACCGCCATCTGGTCACCGTCAAAGTCTGCGTTAAACGCTGTACAAACAAGGGGATGAAGCTTGATGGCCTTGCCCTCTACCAGGATCGGCTCAAAAGCCTGGATACCCAGACGGTGAAGGGTAGGCGCACGGTTCAGCATAACCGGATGCTCTTTAATAACGTCCTCCAGAACATCCCATACCTCAGGCTGAAGCTTTTCTACCATTTTCTTCGCGTTTTTGATGTTATGAGAGGTTCCGTTTGCAACCAGTTCCTTCATAACAAAAGGTTTAAACAGCTCGATTGCCATTTCTTTCGGCAGACCGCACTGATAAATTTTAAGTTCCGGTCCTACTACGATAACAGAACGTCCGGAATAATCCACTCGTTTACCCAGCAGATTCTGACGGAAACGTCCTGATTTACCTTTCAGCATATCGGAAAGAGATTTCAGAGCTCTGTTTCCGGGTCCTGTAACCGGACGGCCGCGGCGGCCATTATCGATCAGGGCATCCACCGCTTCCTGAAGCATACGTTTTTCGTTGCGCACAATAATGTCCGGCGCTCCCAGCTCCAGAAGTCTTTTCAGACGATTGTTTCTGTTGATAATTCTTCTGTACAGATCATTCAGGTCAGAGGTTGCGAAACGTCCTCCGTCAAGCTGCACCATCGGACGCAGATCCGGCGGAATAACAGGAATCGCTGTAAGGATCATCCACTCCGGACGGTTTCCGGATTCGCGGAAGGATTCCACTACTTCCAGACGTTTGATAATTCTCGCACGTTTCTGTCCGGTTGCATCTGCCAGTTCTTTTTTCAGTTCTTCTGCGTCTTTTTCCAGATCAATGGCCTGCAGAAGCTCCATAATGGATTCTGCGCCCATTCCCACCCGGAATCCGTTTCCATATGATTCCCGGGCATCCTGGTATTCTTTTTCCGTAAGGATCTGCTTGTACTGAAGTCCGGAGTCTGCCGGATCCAGTACAATATAATTTGCAAAGTATAAAACTTTTTCCAATGTTCTCGGAGACAGGTCAAGAATCAGTCCCATTCTGGAGGGAATTCCCTTGAAATACCAGATATGGGAAACGGGAGCCGCCAGCTCAATATGACCCATACGCTCTCTTCTTACAGACGCTTTTGTGACTTCCACGCCGCATCTGTCGCAGACAACGCCTTTATAGCGGATCTTTTTATACTTTCCGCAATGGCACTCCCAGTCCTTGCTGGGCCCAAAGATTCTCTCACAGAAAAGACCGTCCTTTTCCGGTTTCAGAGTACGGTAATTAATGGTCTCCGGCTTGGTTACTTCACCTCTTGACCACTCTCTGATCTTCTCAGGGGACGCCAGTCCGATCTTAATGGCATCGAAAGTCATTGGCTGATAAGATTCATTGGTATTGGTTGTTTCTGCCATGTATTCTTTCCCCTTTCTATTCTTCATCATCACCAAGAGTTTCGTCGAACTCCAGGAAATCGTCATCCTCTTCGTCGTCTTCCTCTTCTACGTCTACAAGCTCTTCGCCCTCAAACTCCTGCTGTGTATATCCATGTCTGCCGAAGGACTCTTCCTCTCTGCTGTGACGGTCTCCCTCAATTACAGAGCGGAGGTCTGTATCACCGTAATCTACGGTTTCCATAATTTCCACTTCTGTATTGTCGTCTCTCAGAACCTTTACATCAAGTCCAAGGGACTGAAGCTCTTTGAGGAGAACTTTGAAGGATTCCGGAATTCCCGGCTCCGGAATATTGTCGCCCTTGATGATGGCCTCATAAGTCTTCACACGTCCCACAACATCATCCGACTTCACGGTAAGAATTTCCTGCAGCGTATAGGAAGCACCATAAGCCTCAAGAGCCCAAACCTCCATCTCTCCGAAACGCTGACCGCCGAACTGAGCTTTTCCGCCCAGAGGCTGCTGTGTTACCAGAGAGTATGGACCTGTGGAACGCGCATGAATCTTGTCGTCTACCAGATGATGCAGTTTCAGATAGTGCATATGTCCGATAGTTACCGGGCTGTCAAAATATTCTCCGGTACGTCCGTCACGAAGACGGACTTTACCGTCTCTGGAAATAGGAACGCCCTTCCAAAGCTCTCTGTGCGCTTTATTTTCATCCAGATACTGCATAACATCAGGCGCAAGAATATCCTGATATTTTGCACGGAACTCTTCAAAATCTTCTGTATTTACATAGTCATTTGCCAGTTCAAGGGTATCCTGAATGTCCTCCTCATTGGCTCCGTCAAATACCGGCGTTGCCACGTTGAAGCCAAGGGCCTTGGCAGCAAGACTCAAATGAATTTCCAGCACCTGTCCGATGTTCATTCGGGACGGCACACCCAGCGGATTCAGCACGATATCCAGCGGACGTCCGTTTGGCAGGAAAGGCATATCCTCCACAGGAAGCACGCGGGAAACAACACCCTTGTTTCCGTGACGGCCGGCCATCTTGTCACCTACCGAAATCTTACGTTTCTGAGCAATATAAATGCGAACAGACTGGTTTACGCCAGGAGAAAGCTCGTCTCCGTTTTCTCTGGTAAATACCTTTGCGTCTACGATAATTCCATATTCTCCGTGGGGAACTTTCAGGGAGGTGTCTCTTACCTCTCTTGCCTTCTCACCGAAGATTGCGCGAAGCAGTCTTTCCTCTGCAGTAAGCTCTGTTTCTCCCTTAGGAGTTACTTTTCCTACCAGGATATCGCCGGCGCGAACCTCCGCTCCGATGCGGATAATTCCACGTTCATCCAGATCCTTAAGAGCGTCGTCTCCGACACCCGGAACGTCTCTGGTGATCTCTTCCGGTCCAAGTTTCGTATCTCTGGCTTCCGCTTCATATTCTTCCATATGGATGGATGTATACACATCATCCTGAACAAGTTTTTCACTTAAGAGGACAGCATCCTCATAGTTATAGCCTTCCCAGGTCATAAATCCGATCAGCGGGTTCTTGCCCAGCGCAAGCTCGCCGTTGGAGGTGGAAGGACCGTCTGCAATAACCTGTCCCGCCTCTACATGCTCACCCTGGAACACAATCGGTCTCTGGTTGTAGCAGTTGCTCTGGTTGCTTCTCAGGAACTTCGTCAGATGATAATCATCCTTTGTTCCGTCGTCATTCTTAATGCTGATATCTGTGGAAGTGGAGCGGAGTACTGTACCGGATTTTTTCGCAACCACACAGACACCGGAGTCCACTGCAGTCTTCGTTTCCATACCGGTTCCCACTACAGGCGCTTCCGTAGTCAGAAGAGGCACTGCCTGACGCTGCATGTTGGATCCCATCAGCGCACGGTTCGCATCGTCATTCTGAAGGAAAGGAATCAGCGCTGTCGCCACAGAGAACACCATCTTAGGAGATACGTCCATGTAATCAAACATGTGCTTCTCGTACTCCTGTGTCTCTTCGCGGAAACGTCCGGACACATTCTTATGGACAAAGTGTCCTTCCGCGTCAAGAGGTTCGTTGGCCTGCGCCACATGGTAATTGTCTTCCTCATCTGCTGTCATGTAGACAACTTCATCTGTTACCACCGGATTATCAGGATCTGTTTTGTCAACCTTGCGGTATGGAGCCTCGATGAAGCCATACTGGTTGATTCTCGCATAAGAAGCAAGAGAGTTGATCAGACCGATGTTCGGGCCTTCAGGAGTCTCAATGGGGCACATACGTCCGTAATGAGAATAATGAACGTCGCGAACCTCGAATCCGGCTCTGTCTCGGGACAGACCGCCTGGTCCCAGGGCTGACAGACGTCTCTTGTGCGTCAGCTCGCCCAGCGGATTGTTCTGATCCATGAACTGTGAAAGCTGTGAAGAACCGAAAAACTCCTTCACTGCCGCAGTTACCGGTTTTATATTGATCAGGGACTGAGGAGAAATGTTCTCCGTATCCTGCGTTGTCATACGTTCCCGCACGACTCTCTCCAGTCTGGAAAGTCCGATGCGGTACTGATTCTGAAGCAGCTCGCCCACAGAACGAATACGGCGGTTGCCCAGATGGTCAATGTCATCGTCGTTGCCAAGTCCGTATTCCAGATGCATATTGTAGTTGATGGAGGCAAGAATATCTTCCTTCGTAATATGCTTTGGAATCAGATCGTGGATATCTCTCTTGATTGCCGCCTTGATTTCTTCCAGGCTGTCATTTTCTTCCAGAATTTTTTGCAGTACAGGATAATATACTAACTCTGTAACACCAAGAGATTTCGGATCACAATCCAGTTCCACGTGTCTGCGGATATCTACCATAAGACTGGAGAGCACCTTGATCGTTCTCTCCTCTCCCTGGATCCACACATAGGGAACGGCCGCGTTCTGGATTTCATCCGCCAGTTCCTTTGTGACGTTGGTACCCTCTTCTGCCAGGATTTCTCCGGTTACGGGATCCACAACGGTTTCCGCAAGTTTATGGCCGACGATTCTTTTATTGAAGTGAAGCTTCTTATTAAATTTATAACGTCCGACTTTGGCAAGATCATATCTTCTCGGATCAAAGAACATAGACATGATCAGGCTTTCCGCACTCTCTACAGCCAAAGGCTCGCCCGGGCGGATCTTCTTGTACAGTTCCAGAAGACCTTCCTGGTAGTTCGTAGAGGTATCCTTGGTAAAGCTTGCGAGAATCTTTGGCTCTTCGCCAAACAGTTCCACAATTTCAGCATTGGTGCCGATACCAAGGGCACGAATCAGCACAGTGATCGGAACCTTTCTGGTTCTGTCTACTCGTACATAAAACACATCGTTGGAATCCGTCTCGTATTCCAGCCATGCGCCTCTGTTGGGGATTACGGTACTGGAAAACAACCTTTTGCCAAC
>DWYN01000050.1 GCA_019118645.1 Candidatus Blautia excrementipullorum
TAAAAGAAATAGAGGAAAATTTACAATGATAAGAGGATTGGAGTCAATTAACGAGTTTGTAAATGTCATGTTGGAAAGCAAAGATAAATTTGAGACGGTTAAAGAGGAATTTGATCAGAAAAATCTGGCGATAACACAATGCATTAATCGGTTTCAGGACAAAATCAACAGAATAAAAAATAGCGAAACAGCGATAGATGATGAGGAAATCATGGAATTGTATACCCGGGCAGTAGGAAGTCTGAATGAACTGCTGAATCAGGTTGCAATTAACATGGAAAGCACGCGGAAAGGAATGAAATTCATTTCTGATTATGAGCAGTCTTTTAATGTGGTTGTATTTGGAAAAGTAAAGGCCGGGAAAAGTTATCTGGGAAACTTTATTATGGGCAATGTGATTCGGGACGCCGGAATTGCCAGTGCATACGATAAGATTGAACGCCCGAAGGTTGAAGTATATGATCGGGGAAATAAATGGTCGGCAGATAAGCTGGAAGAAATATCGGAAGAGGGAAAAGAGGAATTTCGAGTCGATCCGAATGAGGCCACGGCGGCTATCCAGCTGTTTCGGCTTGGCGGGCTAACATGGTTTGATACTCCGGGAATTGGGAGTATCACCTGGGAGAATGAAATGCTGGCAAAGGATTATGTAGACAATGCAGATCTGATTGTTTATACCAGTAACTCAGATGCAGCCGGAACCCGTCAAGATTTTAAAGAAATGAAAGAATTATATGAGAAAGGCAAGAAATTTCTTCTGCTGCTGACACAGTCGGATATGGTAGAAGAGGACTGCGATGATGATGGGGAGATCGTCAGTGTATTAGTTCCTAAATCAGACAAGGATCGGAAGGATACGGAAGATTATATATGCCATACCTTAATGGAAAATGGAATTAATAATCTGGATCGGGGAAAAGAAATTCTTACGGTCTCTGTAAAACTGGCCCTAAATGCTTTAATCGACCAGAATGAAGAAATGTTTAAAGCCAGCAATATGGATCAGTTTCTTCATATTTTAACGGAGATTACACGGAATGAGGGGGCGGCTTTAAAGCTGAAGACACCAAATGATCGGATTAACGCAGCCATTCGCGCAATTGCGGAGCAGCTGAAGCTGGCTGATGAAAAACTGCAGGCATACAGCCAGGAGTTAAAGAAAAAACAGGAGCAGCTAAATGAGAACAACGAGCTTTTGCTGGTACAAATGAAGCTGGAATGCTCGGGCAGAATTGAACGGCTGATCCGGCAGAAAAGCAGAGAAGCAGAGGATGCGGGAAAAACAATTAAAGGCGATGAACTGGCTGACCTGATTTGTGCGGAAATCTACCGCGTAATCTTAAAAAACTGCATGGAAGTATTCGAGAAAAGTGAGCAGATCCTTACAGAATATAAAAATAAAATCCAGATACAGGAAATTGGAGATCTGAAAATGCGAAAAGACAGAATTGAATATGAGGAAAGATACGTAAATAGAGTAGAAAGAGATCCGGAAAAATTTTCCGAGCATATATTCCATTTTTTTGGGAAGAGGTATTACAAGTTGAAAATGGAAACACGCCGAAAATATTCTACGATTGAATTAGGGATGAATGACCAGCAGATTATACAGGGGGCCAGGGATCAGGTTGAATGCCTGTTCGAGGAGGAGGTGCCCAGGATTTTGAAAGTTGTCAGCAGCTCAGTTGTTGAGCCGATGATTCGTCTGCAGGAGAATTCCAGCATTTGTATTCAGGATACTCAGAGAGAGCTGGAGCAGATGAGATGCTGACGCTGATTTTAAAAGCCACAAATGCCTGTAATCTGCGGTGCCTTTACTGCTCTGTGGGAGACAAGAGCCGGGAAATGAAAATGAGCGAAAAACGAATGAGCGAAGCCTTGGAATGGTTCGCCGGATATGCAGAAGGTAGGGGAGAGAAGAAAATCGAAATTATTTTTCATGGCGGCGAACCTCTGTTGATTGAAGCCGGGCAGTACCGGCGCTGTATAGAAAGACTTGCTGCGCGGTATCCCCATCTTGTTGTCCGCTTTTGTGTGCAGACGAACGGTTATTACATAACGCAGGAACATGTGCGGCTGTTTGTGGATTATGGAATGCAGGCGGGAATTTCCGTAGATGGATCGGAATATGTCCATGATGAACAGAGAATTTCTATAACAGGAAAAGAAACATATTCTACAATTATGAAAAATATCCGTATGCTGAAGGAGCGTGGCGTGCCGGTATCTCTCCTCATGGTACTTACAAGGAATGGACTGAATGGGAATTTGCACTTTCTGGAAAACTTTGCCCGGGAGGATTTACCGTTAAAAATTAATCCGCTGCTTCCGGAGGGAGAAGCAGTAAACCATAAAGAACTTTATCTGGAACAAGGAGAGTACGGAGAGTATCTGATTCGTGTATTTAATTATCTGATAGATCACGATCTGAATTTGACGGTTTCCCCTCTAGAACAGATGCTTTATGGCGTGATTTTTCACCAGCCTCCAAGAGGATGTGTTTTCACAAAAGAGTGCAGCCGTTTTTTCCTCAGTATTAATGCGGCGGGAGAAATTTATCCCTGTGGGAGATTTGCTGATTCAGGAAAATTTTGTCTGGGTACCATAGACAGCGGAATTACGGAAAAGGGACGGGAAAAGCTGGACCAGCTTTATGAGCGGCGATGCAGAACTCTTCCGGAAGACTGCACAAATTGTTCGTTTGGGGATCTTTGCAGCGGCGGCTGCAGTGCTGCCTGCCAGTACGGCGATTTAAGCAGACCGAGCAGCATATGCGGAGATTATCAGAAGATTTTCCGTTATTTATATGGCGATGGCTTAAAAAAATATCGTCAGTATCTGCTGAAGAAAAGGGAGGATATCATTAGTCTGCTGAAGGAACGGAAAGAATATGGAGTATGATTTGCTGTTAATGAATATTGCAAGGAATGCGTCTGGGCAGGCAGCACATTTTCGGGAGTGTCTGGGGCAGCATCTGATTGCCTCATATGTGTCATTATTTGATTTCAGAGTAAAAGTCTGCAGTTGTGATATTCTGGAGTCCAAAGAAATTATTTTGAAGGAGATTGATCAGCATCGGGTTAAGGTAGTCGGGTTTTATATCGGAGCAGATACGGTAGTAATGATTGGTAATTTGATCCGATGGCTGAAAAAAATAAGGAAAGTTGTAGTAATTGTCGGCGGCCCTGAAGCATACGCATTGGACGAAAAATTTCTTAATGATACAGGCTGCGACTGCGGAGTTTACGGTGAGGGAGAAGTGCCGGTTCTTAGTCTGCTTCGCTGGGCAGTTGACGGAATTGGAAGCAGGTCACAGATTAAAAGTTTGAAATATTTAGATGAGAAAGGTATTTACCATGTAACTCCGCCGGAAGAACCGATTAAGGATCTGGACAGTATACCGTTTCCCCAATGGGAAAACAGCCTAAATAAACGGTTTCGGATGGGAGAATCTATGGGCATCCTTACAGGAAGAGGATGTCCGTACCACTGCAGCTTCTGCTTTGAAGGGTCGGTCTCCAAAACAGTCCGGCAAAGAAGCATGGAAAATGTGATTCAAGAAATTGAGGAGGTGCGCAGAAAAAATCCGTTTCTCAGATGTGTAAATGTTTATGATGATACTTTTACTCTGAACAGAGAGCGGGTTCTGCAGTTTTGCTCCTATATGAGGGAACAAGGGCTGCTGTGGTCCTGTGAAGGTCATGTTTCCAGATTATGTGAATATCCGGAAGTTATTAAGACTATGGTTGATTCTGGATTAATTGCCATGCAGATTGGTATTGAAAGCGGCAGCCGAAAAGTGCTTCGTGCATATCATAAGGGGACAACTCCGGAAATGATTGAAACAGTGGTGAAAGAATGTAAAGGGGCGGGACTGCTGACATTAGAAGGAAATTACATTGTCGGAGGAGCATTCGAAGATTGGGATACGGTGGAGGAAAGTATAGCTCATGCAAAACGCCTGCTGGAAGTGGGGAGAGGAATGCTGGAGCTCAGTACAGTGTTTTTTTCACCGTATTTTGGAACCCCTATAACAAAGAATCCTCGAAAGTTTGGGATGCGGATTGAAGACAATGAAAAGCATACGGTAATTAGCATGCGGGATGCGGTAGTATCAACCCAGGCACTCTCCGCAGAAGATATTGTAAAAGCAAAGGAGCGCTTTGATAATGAACTTAGGAAAAAGTATTATGAGGAAGCGGTTCGATGCAGGAAGAAGGATGTATTATCCGGTACAAGCCGTTCTAATCGGAAAATGAGAATTAATCAGAACTGGTGCGGAGCTTGGAACCAGTACCCATTTATCAAGGAGTTTGCGCAGCACAGAAGTGCGGTAGAGCAGACCTTTGATCCGGATAAATATCCGGTGAGAACCATAGGTGCATATTTTCTCAAAGGAAATAGCTTTTTTGCACAGGGAATACGTCTGGAGGGAATAGAAAAAGATGCGGTTCTTTATGCGGATGGAAGAAAAAAAGCCGGAGAAATCGCTGATATTTTGAATCTTTCCATTTCACAGATAAAAGAAGTATATGAAGGACTGAATGAGCGATGTCTGGTCTATTTTTCAGAATTTTAAACAGGAGATGATACTATGTCATGTGCATTGGTATTTGGAGGCGGCGGGGGGAAAGGTGCTTATGAGATTGGTGTATGGAAAGCGCTGAGGGAATGGAATCTTGAGCAGCAATTTACCAGTGTACTGGGAACTTCTGTAGGAGGATTAAATGCGCTGCTGTTTGCCCAGCAAAATTTTTATATGGCTCAGCGGATATGGCAGGAGTTATCGCACGGGCAAATTTTGTCGCTAGAGGGACGAAGAAATGGCGCAGTTTTTGACCAAAAAGGATTAAGGCAGCTTTTGGAAACGAATATCACAGGGAAACTGGACAAATTTGTATATGTATGCTGTTCACGAATCGAAAAACATGAACTTGGCGGACTGTTTAGCGAAAGAAATGGAATATTTGGGATGACTGTTGATGAAAAAGTTATACCCGAATATATTAAGCTGAACGGCCTCAGCAAAGAAAAACAGATTCAGTATCTCTTGGCTTCTGCTGCGCTCCCTATGGCTTTTGACCAAGTGGAGATTGAAGGACGGTTTTATCGGGATGGAGGGCTTATCAGAGAACATAATCTTCCGGTAAAAAAGGCTGCCGATCTGGGATTTAAAAAAATTCTGGCGGTCAGTCTGGAACCCGGATTCAGCGGAGCACGTTGTGTTGATGGAGCAGAAGTATTCACCCTTCATCCCTCAAGAACATTGGGTGAATTAATGGATGGGACTCTCGATTTTGATGCCGCCAATGCATCATGGAGGATGGAGCTGGGTTATCATGACAGTCTGCAGAATAAAACTGAAATTTGCCGTATGTTTCAGAGAGAAGAGAAATCATTCAGAATACCGGAGGATAAGCTGAAGAAATTTTTAAATAATCTCTAATCTTCCAAACATTCTATGATTTCCCGAAGTGTGCTGAGAGGTTCGTTGCTGTTTGCAGCCCATAAAAACAGAAAATCGTAAGGATTCCCAGGGAACAGCTCCTGATATCCACAGTCGACCAGCAGAGCATCCGTTTCCTCCTGATATACGCCGGAAAGACTGATTGCATCGTCCTTAACCGGATAAAGCAGCTGCATCCACCAAAAATGGTAAAAGCTCAGAAGAATCAGGGCTTTTCGGACCGCACTGTATGAAGTGCTGGTATCCAATTTGTTCAGCAGGTCAGAAAATACCTTTTTGCTGGGAAAATTGGTTCGGATGGAAGCTGGCACAGAGCTGTTCTTTCCCAGCCCTGCACTGACGGATAAAATACGTTCCAACATAAAATCAATTGAGGTAATGTTTTTCCCGGCAATACTGAAATAACGAACGGAGGCCCGTTTAGCGGAGAGCTGTTTCTGATAAAGATATTCCTGGATAACCAAGCCGGCATTTTTCAGTTCCTCCGGAGAGATTTGCAAGCCTTTTTGGTCTTTTTTCAGAAGGTCTCGGTCGGCCTTTTTCCCTTTGATTTCATCCATAAACTTCCGAAGATACGTTTTTGCAGTCTGATTCCAGCGGACGAAAAGAGATTTGTTTTTTTCAAAAAAAGCGAGAAACTCTTTTTCGGATGGGCATCCGTCCAGAAAAAGGCAGATATCCCCTGTCGAAATGTTCTGATCCACTCGGTTTGATGGTAGAGAAGGAAATTCTGCAATTTTTCCAAGATATTCTTTGGCTTTATTATAAGAAAGATGCTGGCGGAAGCAGTAATAATAGACGGCTTCCTCCAGAGTATGGCAGTTGAAACTGCGATCAAAATATACATGGCTGAAAAACCACTGTACCTGCTCTAATGAAGCGTTCAAAGCGAAACAGACTTGATACATCAGAATCCGGCTGTTGGAGACCAGACGGGGAATGCGCTGTCCAAGAAACCAGTCACGGACAGTAGAGCGGGATACAGAAACGCCCATTCGGCTCAGACTGGCATAGAGCCAGTCCGTTTTCTTTTCCGGGTTGCCAGAATCAGAGTATCCACATTTTTGAATGAACTCGGTCAGACCTCTGGCAAAGGAGCGGAACGTATGGGGAGAATTTACAGCGGACAGAAACTGCGAGAGGCCGTCCTGACTACCGCGATTGCAAAACTGCTTACAAATATGGTGGGTAAAATCTTGTGTCATGAGGGCCCTCCTGAAGAATTTTCTGCTTTTAGTATAACACAGGGGGAAGAAAAAAGAAATGTTAATAGGAGAGGGATACCATGTTAGATAACCGGAAGGCGTTGAAGTGTGGATTTAGGTTAGAACTCAATACAGAACAGATCTGTATAATCGATGAGGAAATTGGAAGAGGCGCAGCCAGTATTGTATATGGAGGGCATTATCTGGATTCTATGGGACAGTGCCATTGTGTACGGATTAAAGAATGCTATCCTTGTTGGACTGCTGTAAATCGGCTGGATGATGGAAAGCTATCAGAAGCGGAGGATAATCGCAGTTTTGAGAAAAATAAGGGTTTTGGACGGGCTAAAGAACGGTTTATAAAGGCGTACCAGCGTAATGTGGAACTGCAGAATACTCTTGGGTTGGTAAATTCTACAGTAAATGCATCGGATCTTTATGAGACGAATGGTACCTGGTATGTAGTGATGGGAATGATCGAGGGCTGTGATTACCGCAAGAACGTAGATAAGGATATGCAGTCGGTGTTTATTCGAATGAAGGCGCTGGCCCAAATTATTTTGAAGTACCATGACATGGGTTTTCTTCATTTGGATATTAAGCCGGAAAATATTCTGGTTATTCCGGAAACCAGAGAGCATATGATTTTATTTGATTTTGATTCTCTGCGGATCCGAAATGAGATTGTGAAAAGCGATGAGGAGATTTTATTTTCTCATGGATTTGCAGCACCGGAAGTAGCACAGGGGAAACGAGAGAAAATTGGTCCGGAAGCAGATGTTTATGGGATCGGGGCTCTAATTTTTTGGAAATTGTTTGGAAAAACGCCAGACGCGATGGATGGAGGGATGCGAACGGAATATGATTTCACACAGCTGCTGTTTCGGGATGTTCGCTATCAGGTTCAGCTTGAACTTTTGCGAAAGCTGGAAGAGTTTTTTCATCGAACCATTGCGACTTCTGTGTCTTATCGATATGGACGGATGGAGAATGTGATTGCCGACCTGGAAAAATTAATCCTGTTGTCGGATATAGATGCTGCAGATCTTGTTCAAAATTTCTCTTATTTTTCCTCTTGCTTTGCAGGGAGAGAGCAGGAATTAGAGATGATGGAAGCTGTGTTAATGGAAAACAGAGTATTGTTTCTGGCGGGAATCGGAGGAATCGGAAAAACAGAACTGGCAAAACGCTATGCTTTCCTGCATCAGCGTGAGTTCCGAAAGATCGTGTTCCTTCCGTTTCAGAAGTCTGTCAGGGAAACTGTATGTGGAGGGGACCTGATTATTCGCGGCGTTGAACAGAGAGATAATGAATCTCAAAATGCTTTTTATTTTAGAAAGCTGACAATGCTGAAGGAAGCGGCGAGAGAAAATGATTTGATTATTCTGGATAATTTTGATGTGTCCTGGGATGAAGATCTGGAAGATTTTTTTAGATGCTCCTGCCAGTTTTTAATTACCACTAGAGAAAACGGATTTCGGGATCTTAATTTTTGCCAGATGAATGTGGGCAGAATTCATAGTATGAATGCTCTTATGGAAATATTTCAGCATTATAACTGCTGTGAATATCCGCAGCCGCAGCAGAAATATATTCAGGAGATGCTCTGTTGGATAGACTGCCATACATTGACCGTCGAACTTTTGGCAAAATATCTTCGTGATACAGGAAACCTTCCGGAAGAATTATTTAAGAGGCTTAAAACAAAGGAAGGAATCTTTAATACGGGACAGACCAGAGTCTGCCTTCGCAAGGACAAGAAAGTGCAGGGAAAAAGCATTAATCAGCACTTGGCGGCACTGTTTGATGTGTCTGAATTTTCGGAAGAAGAAAAGGAAATTTTGAGGAGTCTGTCTCTTCTTGGGTATGTGCGTATAGAAAAAGATGCTTTTCTGAACCTGTGCTGTCTTCCAAATGGCGGGCAGGCACTGAAAACGCTGATCCGAAGAGGATGGATAGAGTATGATGGACAGTCCCATAAAATTTCTTTTCATCAGATTATTCTGGATTTGGTTTATTTTGAATTGGCACCTTCATCAGAGAATTGTCCGCATATTACGCTGGAATTCTGCCAATATATGAAAAAAGAATTTACCCTTCAATGGGAAAGAAGGCTGCGAAAGAGACTGGCAGAGAATTTCATGGAGCGAATTCGGGGCAATAATCTTTTATATGCCCGTTTATGCTTGGAGTACTGTAGCCGGGTCAAATACAGAGAAGAATATATGGATCAGGCAGAGAAGATTTGTCTTGAAAATATGGAAAAAGAAAGAGGAGATGTTTTGCAGAGAATCTGCCGCTGCAAAATCAGACAGACTTGCCGATGGAGGACCTGGATGGATGATCTTATGCAGGAGGAGGGGAAGGAAAGCGGCTTTGAACATAGTAGTAGGGAAATCTGCCGACTGGCCAGAAAGGCATATGCCTACGCAAAACAATATTCACGAGAACCTGATTATCTGGGAAGATTTTGTGGAGAGATATCCAGGGAACTGGCTCAGACAGCAGCGGAAATTGGGCCATTGATGGCGGAGGATGGGCATGAATGTGAAGCGATGGACAGAATACTGGATCTGGCAGTAAGTTTTATTGAAGATGGAGAAGAATACATAAAAAGTTCACACTTAGAAAAAAAGGAAAAAGAGAAGCTTTACTGCTGGATGCGGGATTTCTTTTGCGAATGTGATTATAACGCTCTGTATCGGTATGAGCGATATAGGAATGAAGACAAAGCCGCTCATTTTCAAAAAATTGTAGATGAACTGCGTGAACAGAGTGAGGCATATGTGGATGGAGTGAATTACCTGGATTTTGCCTGGGAGGCAGAACAGAAGGGGGATTATGACAAAGCGGTCTCTATTTACCGCAAGGCCCAGAAATATGAGTGCGGGCCAGATAAAATGCTGTCACGCTCCATTGCAAAGCTTTATTGTGAGATGGGAAGACGGGATCTTGCGATTCTGGAACTTAAAAAAATTGTAAATCAAAATGAACAGGATGAATGGGGCAGCCAATGGGATGTGTATTGCTGTCTGGCGGATCTGCTGCGAAAAGAAGAAAGAAAAGCAGAGGCCCAGGAATGGGCTTGCAGGCTTTTGCGTGAGTTGAACGAGACAAAAATGGAACCGAGAGAAAAAGCAGTGTGGACAGCCGCGGCAGATTATCACCTATTCTGTCTGGCTGAAAATGAACAGGAAAGAGTAGAATACTGGGAGCGCTGTCAGGAAAATTACAGCCAGATGAAAGATGAGCCTAGATTTCCGGAAGAGATAAAAGAGTTTCTTCTTAGAGTTTGTGAGGAGATGAATGGGGGAAAAGAAAAAGTGCAGGCTGCTTTTTCTTTTTTTGAACGTATCAGGCCTATTTATGATCCGGAAGCACCTATGGATTTTCTCAAGTATATTTTAAAGATATGCCGGGAAACACCTGGTTTAGAATGGGAAATGGTATCTGCATTGGAAAAATATGCCAGGTGTATATTGGATAGTCCTTCTTCTGATCCGAAACGGGCGTTGGAATTCTGCCTGGAAGGGCGTAGATGGTATGAGAAGATGCAGCGGAAAGATGAATATCTTTTCAGCTTGCTTCTGCGGACACAGGAAGAATGCATGTGCAGGTTGAACGATTATGACTCTCAGCAAGTGCGGGCGGTACGCAGTGCCTGCAACTATTATATCATTGCTGAGATGGAATGCAAAACACTATCTTGGGAACATCAGGTTGAACAGTGGCACCAGGCGGCTTTGAATTATGAGCTGACTGAGAATGATGAAATGAAAGAAAAGTGTCTGGATCAGGCGTTAAAAATCCTGGATATGCAGGAAGCACGAAAGATAAAGGCATTTTTCAGTTACAAGGCGATTGCGGAAGAAAAATGGGAATGCTGTATCCAACGAGGAACCTTTAAAGAATCAGGACAGAAAGTGGTATTTGATTATATTGCTGCCGCTGAAGCATATTTTAGGGAGAAAAAAATTAAAGCTTGTGAGGAAGAACGTTTATTTTACGATTTTTCCCGGTGGCTTGAGGATGGAGGAGATGGATTTGTAAAAGGAGGGTTAGAGAAAGCGGGAATTCAGACATATATCGCTGCGCTGATTGCAGGGGCGGGAACCGATCCGTCTGCGGCTCATCTTGAAGAAATATGGCAAGAAGGAATCGGGGAAGTATTAAAGTCAATTTTGAAAACAGTGCATTCTGAGGAAGCGGGGGATCGTATTCTGGAGCTCAGCGGCCGAATAATTCCTCTGCTCCATGATAAAAAGGAATTTGCGTCGGTTAAAGAATTGCTGGAAACATTTTCTAAAGACTTGCAATACGGGGTAATCGAATTTAAAAAAGAATAAAATTACTTTTACAAAATTCGATGAAAAAGCAGTTACAATATAACAAGAAATTTATAGTGGAGTTAGGGGGATCAGAGCAGTGAACAATGAAAAAATGGTTATTTGTGATACAGAGATTGCAGCAGCATTTCAGGTTTCAACTGTCCAGGTAAGGAAATGGGTTAGACGCGGATTGCTAACTTTTGTAAACGGAAATCCACGTCAGATAGATGCACGGTCAATACTGAAGTTCCTGGATACCCATTGGTGGTATGAACGCCAAGCATACAGACTTTTCCGACATGCGGGAATTGATGTGGTGGTCTGGATCGGATGGACGGGATGGAACCATCCGGTCAAGGTTATACAGGAGCTTCTTTGGGAAATATTTTGCAGAGACCGCAAAACAGTGGTAATTTATAGAATTGGAAAAGCAAAAACAGAGAAACCATCGGAACGAATTCACTTTGTAAACTGCGAGCCGGATTAGAAAGGGGGTAGCCATTTACGGCCGATTTGGGTAAGGCAAATAGAATGGAATTTATTGGGCGGATGTCTTGCGCATAATCAGATTGATGCTGCTCTGCTTAAAGATACCTGTCAATTTTTGAGTGGTCTTTACAAAACTGCCCTTGCTGTGGCTGCCCTGGATATAGTATAATAAAGGCAGAGATAGACTTATGTGTGCTATATATTTGGAAAGGGGAGATTGATTATATGGCAATGGAAGAAAAGCTGGATCTTGTCCTGCAGAAGTTGGATACTATGGAGCAGGAAATGGGCTCCATGAAGCAGGAAATGAACTCTATGGAACGGAGGCTGAGCAGCCGCATGGATGCGATGGAGGAGCGACTTACAAGAGTACAGGTGACATTGGAGAATGAGACGAACCAAAAGATAGATGTCATCGGGGAAGGCCATGATTTTTTGATAAAGCACCTGGGGGAAGCACTCCAGATGGAGAAAAAGAACGAACGGATGGAGTTAGAGATACTGAATTTGAAGATGGAAGTGCGGAATATGGGTTATGATATCCGCGATTTGAAAAGAAAGCTGGCGATTGTTTAATTTTGACGAGAAAATTTGACGGCGGGAGAAGTTCCCTCATCCTGACTGGGTGGGGGATTTTTTGCGTGGAAAATCCTGATAATACCGGTCAGAGAGAAAATAGAATTGCGCTTTTTGTATTAAGAACACCTCCTGGTACCGTATTCATGTAAAAAGCAAGCCCTGCTATCAGACAGGTCTTGACGTAGATTTTAATCCCGGCCATTTATAAGCAATTTTCTTCTCCGCCGTGTAGCCTTTTGGGTATACAGCTTCGTCATATAAAGAGGAGGAGGGAATGCCATATGATAAAAAGAACTGTATATTACGGTAAAAATGTACCCCTGTTCCGGAGGAACGGATACCGGAAGCCCGGAGCTATGATACCGTGAGTCCGGAACAGGGATACCGCACTTAATTAATTGTTACCTGCGAGTTTACTCGCTTAA
>DWYN01000005.1 GCA_019118645.1 Candidatus Blautia excrementipullorum
ATGCCGCCCCCATCGAAAGCGTACTGTCGCCGTATCCATGTGATCCATAAGAGCAGCGCCAGCAGCACAACTGCAGCCCCTGTAAAAATCATGCCCAGCACAGTAATATGAAACACCGTAAAGGACAATACCGCCAATACCGCCGTTATGGCGAGAAGGCCTCCTGCCATATAAAATACCGGGTTAGACATCCAATTCCCGTAATCCTCCCCATGCCTTCCAAGGTGAATGTTTTCCTGTTTGATCCTCTTTTCCACCATATCATTGTCTCCTTTCTTCATGATTCCGTCACAACAGCGCTGTAAAAAGGCCAACGGCTATACAGGCAGGAAGACCCAGGAGCATTCCGATACTGGACTGGCGGATATGGAAACGGTAATCCTTATATTCTTCCATATCCTCCGTCCCTGGAATCCGTACCCTCCGGGAATGGCAGAACCAGACACAGTCCAGGATTAGCCCGTCATACCAGTCGATGATCAGCCAAATCAGATAAGAATCTCTGAAGCCCTGCCAGAATGTCTGCGCACCGTTAAAACACTTTAGAATCCATGAAAACGCTGCGATAAACACCAACATCGCTGTGGCCTTTCGCACAATATCCCCTTTGGTGAAACGCTTCTTCCGTTCTTCCACAAGTCCCAATTCCATGCATTTTTTCCGGATTGCCGGGGGATAATCTCCGACAGACGCTATAGGATCCTTCAGTGTGACCAGCACAATTATAATCGTAAAAAGAAAGATCCCTACTACACTTTCTATCAATACAACCATGAATTCACACGCCTCCCTAAATCTTTTAGCGGTTCACATGATATTCATAAATGATGGTTTTATGACCGGAACCATCCGGGAATAATTTTTCTGCCGCTTTTGTAAAACCACGTTTTTCATAAAACTCCCAGGAAGCCAGTGTATTCGTCATCAGTTTTACGGTATCTGCTCCATCTGCTTTGGCTCTGTCCATAAACTTTGCCATAAGCGCTGTCCCCAGCCCTTTACGGTAAGCTTTTCTGGATGACAGTGCCACCAACTCCAGGTCACAGCCGATAAAAAATTTCTCATCCCGCTCACGCAGCTGCAAAAAGAAAGCGTCAAACTGCTTCTGGAAAGCTTTAGACAAATGATATTGTTTCAGATAAAACTTGAAAAACATCCGGCACCACGCCCCATAATGTCTTTTACAGCGGTCAGAATTTGCTTTCCGCAGGCGGAATTTTTTATCATAATTTCCGGAAATAAACCCTACAACCTGATGATCCGGCGATTCCGCCACATAAGCGAAACTGCACTTTTCTATGAGAACCTGAGCATAATCCCGCAGAAAGATCCGATCATTTGCATCAATAGGGCATGTAAAAAAACCTTCATAAAAGCATTGCCCGCAGCCACCTGCATCCTGTTCTCTATATGGCCGGATTATAAACATAATAAACCCACCTCCTGCATTTTATGGTTAGTTGTATCTAACTTTAGATGATCCTATTATAACTTTATCTTTGTCAAATTGCAATTCCTGTCTACAATATTCCTTCCCTGAAAATAATTCTGCAAAAGCACTGATACGATGAAAAAACTAAGCGCCGAAAATTTTCCTGGCGCTTAGCTCTAAAGAAAGCAAATCTGAATTTCAATTTTCCAAATACTCTATATTTTTCAGGATACAGGTATCTGCATGAAAATACATTATGCTATCAGCACAATTATAATAAGGAAAAGCAAAAAGAAAGTTCCCCATATCAGGATCAGTGGATTTACATGCAAAAAAGTTAATAAAGCTAAAGTCAGGCAAATCCCCAGTGCTGTAAATATGGCGTAGATTTTTCTCCCTGTAATATCTTTCCTGTTGCTGATAAGGAGATAAAGACCTATAGGAATAAACGCAATAAAAGCACCTGCAACAATTCCTCCGCCTATACTTCCATAGCCATAAAATTTTATAAAAGCTGTAACAAAAAGCATTGTGATACACGCAATACATGTAATGATCTTATCCTGATGTTTATTTTGCGTATTCATTTCAACAGCGTTTTCCATCAAATGAACAATGACCGTATCATCCTGAAAAAGTTGGGCTTTTCCTTTTTGTCTCTCCGAGTGCATTAATTCAAAAACTGATACTTCAAGAGCTTCTGCTAAGGGCAGAAGCAAATTGATATCCGGGAAGCCTTTTCCCCGTTCCCAACGGCTTACCGCTTTATCTGTTACCATTATTTTTGCTGCCAGTTCTGATTGTGTCATACCCTTTTCTTTGCGGCACTGTGCGATAAAAGTGCCAAATTTTTGAGCATCCATCCTAGCACCTCCCGGCTATTATCATACAACAACCTCTGCTATTTTTAAATCGATGCTTTGTTTACTTTGCAATTTTACGCTTAAATTCTTTATCCATTGCAAAAACATATCCTAAATTGGATACCGTTTGAATATAAACTGGGGTTTCTTTATGATCTTCCACTTTTTGCCGGATGCGGTTTATCGTATTTGTCACCGCTGATAAACAGCTTTCACTATCTTCCGCCCAAACGTTCTCAAAAATTTCTTCTTTGGTGAATAAAGTGCCTGGATGCTGCGCCATAAAACTTAAGACCCCATATTCATATCTTGATAGATGAATCTCTTTTCCGTCCTTCAATACCCTACGTTGGCTTAGACGAATTTCCAGTCCTGGATAATATAAAACCGAACAGACCAGTTTGCTGTCTGCTTTTTCTTCCTCATCCGTCCATTCCAGTAAAGTTTTTTCTCCTGTATTCACTCCATCGCAAAAAATCCTTGCAACAATTTCTATTTTTTTCACTTGTAGTATCCCCTTGGCATAAAACTGACGGCTCCGGAAAGTCCCAGGGCCGCCTAAAACAATCAGCTTATTTTTCTATTTTCGTATCGGGCTTGGCTGCCGCCTTTATCTTTTCAAAACTTTCTGTACTTATCACATGCTCCATCCGGCAGGCATCATTCTCCGCAGTCTTAGGATCAACGCCTGCGGCAATAAGCTGCTCGGTGAAGAAACAGTGTCGCTCGTAGATTTTTTCTGCAGTTGCTCGGCCCTCATTGGTCAAATGGAGAAAGTGATCCTCATCCATTGTGAGAAATCCGCCGTCTTTCAGAGTGTTGACCGCTACACATACACTTGGTTTTGACACTCCCATATAGCGGGCAACATCTACGGAGCGCACCGCACCTAATTTTTTATGGAGGACGAGTATGGTCTCCAAATAATCTTCTCCTGAGCTATGCAATTTCATAGATAAAATTCTCCTAGTTTCATTAAGGACTTACCAATGAATCTATTTATCACATTGTAAGACGACCAAATGAGCATATAATCCGTTCTTCTTCATAAGCTCCTGCGGCGTACCCATTTCGCTTACCTTTCCATCATCCAAAACAACGATCTTATCCGCATTAGCAACTGTCCTCATACGGTGAGCAATCACCATAACGGTTTTGTCTTTCAGCAGGACAGATAGAGCATCCTGTACCAGTGTTTCACTCTCGGCATCCATAGAGGCTGTAGCCTCGTCCAAAAGGATTACCGGCGCATCTTTCAGCAACGCCCTCGCAATGGAAATCCGCTGCCGTTCTCCACCGGAAAGGGCGCTGCCATTTTCGCCAATGTTCGTCTGATACCCCTGTGGCAGCCGGGAAATAAATTCTTCGCACTGTGCAGCCCTTGCCGCCGCTTTTACTTCTTCGTCAGTTGCACCGCTTCGTCCAAGGCGAATATTCTCCATGACAGTTTCATCAAAGAGAAGTACATCCTGGAAAACAATAGCAAAGTTTTTGAATAATGTTTCCGGTTCTACGCT
>DWYN01000051.1 GCA_019118645.1 Candidatus Blautia excrementipullorum
AAAGCCTGCCACTTCAATGCCCAGCGCATAACAATGAGCCACCATCATGGCAAAACCGGCAAAAATCATCATTCCCGAGGGAAGAATCGAGCAGATCAGCGACAGGATCAGCACCACAAGCATATTATTGAGGGCTCTCATATATCCCATGTTGGAATTGATCCAGATAAAATATACGAGAGCCAGAATGAATTTCATCAATGGCTGCAGATATATTTCATATTTTGCATACAGCCCCTTTATCTTCTGCTTAAATTCCAGTAATGCCGTCATTTCCGATATCCTCCTGATGTTCCTCTTCCTGAAGATCTTTTTTCTTCCCGTCCATATATTTTGCTCAGCTCTGTAAGCTCACCATAATATTTTCTTACGCTTTTCTTAGCCTGATAATACTTCACAGAGTACTGAATATATGTGAGGACAGAGTACGCTATCAGAGCCGCCACATAGCCGACAATAATATATATGCCCATGGCCACCAGATTCATTTTATGGATATTTTCCATAAGATACTCTCCAAAATACGCTGCGACTGCTGCGATTACCAGCAGATATCCCAGCGTCACAAGAAAGAAATTCTTTATCAGTGCCAGGCCAATATAATCGCTTCTGTAGTACTTGCTGATCGGGAGATATTTTTTTCCTTCCCCCTGCTCATACATGGCGATCTTTGTCATCACCTTCACTTTTTCTTCATTGATCATGCCAATCTCCTCGCAGATGGTTTATTTCCTGATGTAATATTTAGAAATATTCATATAAATTTATTGTAACATATCTCCCTATCTATGAAAAGCATTTTTTCCGGTTTCTCTCAGGTACGCCCCATACAAAGAGTAATAAAACAGACTTTTTCAGCGCCTGCTTTCCTCAGGCAGAATGCCGCGGCCTCCACCGTGCTCCCGGTTGTATAGACATCGTCCACCAGCAGGACTGTCAGGCCGTCCAGTCTTCCCTCCGCGCAAAAAGCCCGGCAAAGATTCCGCCTTCTTTCCGCAGCTCCGAGCTTTTTCTGTGAGCGGGTGCTGCGAATCTTTTTCAGGGTATTTTCCGATACCGGTATATCCAGAAGCTTTCCCATCCGTACCGCAAGATATCCTGCCTGATTAAATCCCCGCATTTTCAGCTTTCTCCGGTGGAGCGGAACCGGCATAATCACGTCCGGATTCCACCTGCGGATATCTCTCTGCGCCAGACGGCATATGGAGACGGCAAAATAATCTGCATATTCTCTGCTTCCATAATATTTGTACCGGATCAGAGATTTTTTCATTGTTCCGTCATAGAGAAAAATTCCTCTTCCTTCGTCAAAATTCCTCTTCCTGTCCCGGCATTCCCGGCAGTACTCCTCTTCCGGTTTCACCGGTCTTCCGCACTTCAGGCAGTAATTCTCCGATACCGTACGAAATGTCCCGTCGCACTCCGGGCACACCAGCGTTTTCTGATCTGCCAGAATACGGTGGCAAACCGGACATCTCCTGGGATAAAGAATATTCAGGGCTCCTTCCAGAGCTCCGGAAACTCTCTTGTTTTTCTTCAAATCAATATTCCTTTCTCCCCGATGAAACTGCTTTCTTATGACGCTCTCTGTCCCCGGCCCCGCATGCAGTCGTCCTGGCTACAGTTCCTCCCGCAGCCTTATATCCAGTGAGCTGTACCTCATCTGCTGCTTCTCATTTCTGATCATTTCCCGGAAAGTTTCTTCGCTTCCCACTATTGTAACGCATTTTCTGGCTCTTGTCACAGCCGTATACAGCAGGTTTCTGTTCAGCAGCATCCTCGGTCCTGACAGAAGAGGCATTACTACGGCAGGATATTCCGATCCCTGGGATTTATGTATGGTAATGGCATAGGCCAGTTCCAGTTCCTCCATCTGTTTAAAGGAATATTCCGCCCAGCGGCCGTCTTCGAATTCCACCTCTGCAGTTTCCGCAAATTCGTTGATCGTTTTCAGTATTCCTGTGTCTCCATTAAAAACTCCCACGCCTTTTTCCACAGGAATCCCATATTTTCCGCGGACTTCCCACTCCAATTGGTAATTGTTTTTCACCTGCATAATTTTATCGCCCTCCCGGAACAGCCCCTGGCCGTATTCCCTCTCTTTTTTTGAGGGATCCGGAGGGTTCAGGTAACGCTGAAGGATCTGGTTCAGCCTTTCCACGCCCAGAAGCCCTTTCCGCATTGGGGTCAGCACCTGAATGTCAAAAGGCTTCGCCTCCACATAGGGAGGCAGCTTTTCCTGGATCAGCGCAATCAGCACGCGGATAATCACATCCGCATTCTGACGTTTCAGGAAAAAGAAATCCCTGCTTTTATTGTCCAGAACCACCTGCTCCCCTCTGTTAATCTTATGCGCGTTCACTACAATATCGCTTTCTGAAGCCTGGCGAAAAATTTTTTTCAGCTCTACCACCGGAAATATTCCGCTGCGGATGATATCCCTCAGCACATTTCCGGGGCCCACGCTGGGCAGCTGATTTTCGTCTCCCACCAGGATCAGCCGGGTTCCCGCCGTCACTGCGAGAAGCAGCGAGTGCATCAGGTGGATATCCACCATGGACATCTCGTCTATAATAATCACATCCGCATCCAGAGGATTTTCTGCGTTTCTTTCAAAATGCACGTCCCTGTCGTCCCTTCCGTCCTCCGGAAGGCCGCTCAGTTCCAGAAGGCGGTGAATCGTCTGGGCCTCATACCCGGTAGCTTCCGTCATTCTCTTGGCCGCCCTTCCGGTGGGGGCAGCCAGTCTCAGCTCCGCCCCTTCGCCTTCGAAGAAACGGATAATCGCGTTAATGGTCGTGGTTTTTCCCGTTCCCGGTCCTCCGGTCAGAATAAAAAGCCCGTGTGACGCCGCCTCAGTTACAGCCTTTTTCTGCATTCCATCAAGGATTGTCCCTGTTTCCTTCTCGATTTGGGATATTCTTCTCTGCACCAGAGTTTCATCCTCCGGGCAGATCACATTCAGCTCCTTAAGCATGCGGGCAGTATTCAGCTCCAGGTAATAATAGCGGCTGGGATATACAAGAACTGTACCGTTTTCCTCTTTCTGAACCACTTTTCTGTCCACAGCAAGATCCATCAGATGTTTTTCCATATAAGACTCGTCCACTCCCAGAAGTTCCGATGCACGATGAAACAGCTCATCTTTCGGAAGATAAACATGTCCGTCTCCCGCCGCCTGTAATAAAGTATACATCATCCCGCTGCGGATTCTGTAATCTGAATCCATATGTATTCCGATTCTCGATGCGATTTCGTCTGCAACGCGGAATCCCACGCCGCTGATATCATCCGCAAGACGGTAAGGATTTTCCTGGAGAACTCCGTATACGGAATCTCCGTATTTTTGATATATTTTTGCGCCCAGATTCAGGGAAATTCCATATTTCTGAAGGAACATCATAGCCTTCCTCATATCCGCCTTTTCCGCCATCTGGGCAGCGATTTCCCTGGCTTTTTTTTCACTGATTCCTTTGATCTCCGCCAGCCGTTCCGGCTCTTCTTCTATCACTCTGAGCGTATCCTCGCCAAAACGCCGTACAATTCGTCCCGCAAGTGCAGCTCCAATTCCTTTTATTGCGCCGGAGCCAAGATAGCGTTCCATAGCCAGGGCGTCTTCCGGCATTTTCTCTGTAAAAGAAGAAATCTGGAACTGCTTTCCGTAAACAGGATGGCGTGTATAATTTCCCCTGGCTTCTATGGAGACTCCCTGGGTGATAACCGGAAAGGTTCCCACGCAGGTCAGCTCCTCCTCATCCTTTACCCCTTTTAAAGAAAGAACCGTATATCCATTGTCTTCATTTCTGAAAATAATATGATCAATATATCCTGTCACGCATTCACTCATATCATCCTCCTGTATTTGCGGATCCCAAACAATTGTTTCTCCTTCCCCGCAACAAACAGGGGACGCCTGTGCGGCGCCCCGTTTTCTTATTCTTCCATCTTTGCCCTGACTTCTGCATATTTTCCGGTTCCCACCGCCACAACGCTCATTGCGTTCTGGACTGTCAGTGTGCTGACCCCTGTTTTCTGTTCTATCAGAGTGTCCATCCCCCGGAGAAGGGCTCCGCCGCCTGCAAGGACAATCCCCCTGTCCACAATATCCGCGGCCAGTTCCGGAGGAGTCTTTTCCAGAACGCTGTGGACAGCGTCCACAATCTGTCCTGTGGCGTCCTTCAGAGCCACACGGACTTCTTCTGAAGTAAGCTTGATCTTCTTGGGAAGACCTGTGATTACATTTCTTCCCTTCACTTCCATCACCTGCGGATTGGCCTCTTCCACCGCGGTTCCGATTCGTATCTTAATATTTTCCGCTGCGTCTTCCCCGATAAAAAGACTGTGATTTCTTCTCACATAATTCATAATAGCATGGTCAAAGGTATCCCCTGCCACCTTAATAGAGGCAGAAACAACAACTCCGCCAAGGGAAATCACCGCTGCATCTGTTGTTCCTCCGCCAATGTCCACGATCAGATTTCCAAAAGGCTTCGTTATATCCACACCGGAGCCGATAGCTGCGGCAATCGGTTCCTCCACAAGAAACACTTCACGCGCGCCGGCCTGATAAGTGGCCTCTTCCACCGCCCGGCGCTCTATCTCCGTGCTGCCGCTTGGCACGCAGATACTGATCCGGGGTTTTCGGAACGCCCTTCGTCCCATCGCTTTGGAGATAAAATACTTGAGCATTTTCTCCATAACAATGAAGTCCACGATAGCCCCCTGGCGAATCGGACGGATCATTTCCATATTGGAAGTGATATGTCCTGCCATCTGGCGGGCGTCCTCGCCGATTGCCCTGATTTTTTCTGTATCTTTATCATAAACTACTACAGACGGCTCCTGCAGCACAAGTCCTTTTCCCGTGGAATAAACCAGGCTGTTCCTGGTGCCAAGATCAATTCCGATATCGCTTGCCGGCATAAAAGGCTCCTTTCCGTTGTTTTTTCTTTTATCTTAAATACTTTGCAATGTATTGTCCAGTATAGGATTCCGGAATTTCTGCAATCTGCTCCGGTGTCCCGGCGGCGATTACCGTGCCTCCGCGGTCTCCGCCTTCCGGTCCCATATCAATAATATAATCTGCGGTTTTTATCACGTCGAGGTTATGTTCAATCACAACCACCGTGTTTCCGCCCTCTGTCAGTCTCTTAAGAATATCCACCAGCTTGTGAACATCCGCAAAATGAAGGCCTGTGGTGGGCTCGTCCAGAATATAAATAGTCTTACCGGTGCTTCTGCGGCTCAGCTCGGAAGCCAGCTTGATTCTCTGAGCCTCTCCTCCGGAAAGCTCGGTGGAGGGCTGTCCAAGTCGGATATAAGAAAGTCCGACATCATATAAGGTTTCAATTTTTTTCCGGATGGAAGGAATATTCTCAAAAAATCCCAGAGCTTCCTCCACCGTCATATTCAGAACATCGTATATATTTTTATCCTTATATTTTACTTCCAGTGTTTCACGATTGTATCGTTTTCCCTTGCAGACTTCGCAGGGAACATACACATCGGCAAGAAAGTGCATCTCGATTTTAATGATGCCGTCCCCGCTGCAGGCCTCGCAGCGTCCGCCTTTTACATTAAAGCTGAAGCGGCCTTTTTTATATCCTCTGGCCTTCGCATCGGCTGTTGAGGCAAAGAGTTCTCTGATCTGGTCAAACACGCCTGTATAGGTTGCCGGATTGGATCTGGGGGTTCTTCCTATCGGCGACTGGTCGATACTGATCACTTTATCCAGCTGTTCCACCCCAAGAATCGCTTTATGCTTTCCCGGAATCGTTCTTGCGCGGTTCAGATCCCGGGCAAGCGTTTTATATAAGACCTCATTGATCAGCGAACTTTTGCCGGATCCGCTGACTCCGGTGACGCAGGTCATAACTCCCAGAGGTATATCCACATCCACCTGCTTGAGATTGTTTTCTGCCGCCCCTTTTATATGAATCCATCCGGCAGGTTCTTTTCGAACTTCCGGAACCGGAATTTTCAGCTTTCCGCTGAGGTAGGCGCCGGTTATGGATCTTTCATTTTTCATCAGATCCTCTGCTGTTCCAATGGCAACCAGTTCCCCTCCGTGTTCCCCTGCCCCGGGGCCGATATCCACCACACAGTCAGCGGCGCGCATGGTATCTTCATCATGTTCCACCACAATCAGGCTGTTTCCCAGATCCCTCAGACGCATCAGCGCTCCCAGAAGTTTGTCATTGTCCCTCTGATGAAGGCCGATACTGGGCTCGTCCAGAATATAGGCAACTCCCACAAGTCCGGATCCAATCTGGGTCGCCAGCCGTATTCTCTGGGCTTCGCCTCCGGAAAGTGTGGAGGTTGCCCGGCCAAGAGACAGATAATCCAGCCCCACTTCCGCCAGGAACCCTACCCTTGCCCGGATTTCTTTCAGAATCTGCTTTCCGATCAGCTCCTGCTGTTCCGTCAGTTTCAGTTCATCCATAAAAATTTTCAGTTTTTCAATGGAAAGCGCCGTCAGCTCATAGATATTCTTTCCGCCTACCGTAACTGCAAGGGATTCCTTTTTCAGCCGCTGCCCTTTGCATGTTTTGCAGGGTGTAATGCGCATAAATGTCTCGTATTCCTGTTTCATGGCGTCAGACCCGGTCTCCCGGTATCTCTGCTCCACATTTTTGATCAGCCCCGGAAACGCCACGTCATAAACACCTTCTCCGCGCTGGCCTTTGTAATAGACCTTTACAGAATGGCCATTGGTTCCATGAATCAGAATGTCCTTTATCTTCTGAGGATAATCCTGAAAAGGCGTATCCAGACTGAAATGATATTCTTTTGCCAGCGCGTCCAGGATCGCCCGGGTAAAGCTTCCCTTGTCCGTACAGGACTGCCATCCCAGAACAGCGATCGCTCCCTGGAGAATACTGAGGGATTTATCCGGAATCATCAGATCCACGTCGAACTCCATCTTATATCCCAGGCCAAAACAGTCCGGGCAGGCTCCGAAGGGATTATTGAAGGAAAAGCTTCTGGGCTCAATTTCATCAATGCTGATCTGGCAGTCCGGACAGGAAAAGCTCTGGCTGAATGTTGTAATATTCCCGTCCATGGTATCCACCATCAGCAGGCCGTCCGACAGTTCCAGCACTGTCTCTATGGAATCCGACAGTCTTTTTTCTATTCCCGGCTTTACTACAAGGCGGTCCACAATAATTTCTATATTGTGTTTAATATTTTTGTCCAGCTTAATCTCTTCGGAAAGTTCATAGAGGCTTCCGTCAATCTGTACCCGAACATAGCCGCTTCTTTTCGCCTGATCCAGCAGCTTGGCATGAGTTCCCTTACGTCCCCGGACAACGGGAGCGAGAAGCTGTATTCTTGTCCGTTCCGGAAGCTCCATGATATGATCCACCATCTGATCAACCGTCTGCTTTTTGATTTCTTTCCCGCATTTTGGACAGTGCGGAATTCCAATTCTTGCGTACAGAAGCCGGAAATAATCATAAACTTCCGTTACCGTTCCCACTGTAGATCTCGGATTGCGGTTCGTTGATTTCTGATCAATGGAAATCGCTGGAGGAAGTCCTTCAATCATCTCCACATCCGGCTTTTCCATCTGTCCCAGGAACTGTCTGGCATAAGAAGAAAGAGACTCCATGTAGCGTCTCTGTCCTTCTGCATAAATAGTGTCAAACGCCAGAGAAGATTTGCCGGATCCGCTGACTCCCGTCAGCACCACAAACTGATCTCTCGGAATATCCACACTGAGATTTTTCAGGTTATTTACATTTGCGCCGCGTATTTTGATAAATTTCCTGTTTGATGTATGTTCCGTCATCTGTTCCTCCAATCACTTATTCCTGCAGAAAATCTGCCAGTATCCAGTTGCTGACATGGATTCCCTTTCTTGAGAGGCGCCAAAAATCTCCGTTTTTCTCCAGAAATCCCATGCCCCGGTACTTTTCCAGAACCTCTCCGTAAACCGTTTTCAGATCAGTCCCAAACTGTCTTTTAAACTCCTCTTCCCGGATTCCCTCCGTCATTCGGAGCCCTAAATACATAAATTCCTCTTCCTGTTCTATCAGAGTAAGCCGGACAATGTCTCTGCGGATCCGCTCCGGGCATCCGCTGTACCGCAAATATTCTTCCATTTTTTCTGTATTTCGGAAACGTTTTTCTCCGAAAAAAGAAGAGGCGCCAAGGCCGATGCCAAGGTATTCCGTTCTGTTCCAGTATCCGATATTATGCCGGCAGCGATACCCTTTCCGGGCATAATTGGAAATCTCGTACTGGCCGAAGCCGTATTCCTCCAGCACTGCCGCCGTATCCTCGTACATTCTGTATTCCGTGTCTTCGTCCGGCAGATCCAGCTCTCTCTCCGCAAAAGGCGTTCCGGGCTCTATAATCAGACTGTAAGCAGAAATATGCTCCGGCTTCAGTGCAGCTGCTGTCCGCAGACTGCTGATCCACTTTTCATAAGTCTGGCCGGGAACCGCAAACATAAGATCCACGTTGATATTCGCAAACCCTGTGTCCCGCGCTTCCTGATAGCTTTCCAGAAAATCCTGCCAGGTATGAATCCTTCCCAGCATCTCAAGCTCTCTGTTCTCTGCAGACTGAAGGCCAATACTCAGCCTGTTGATTCCTGCTCTCCTGTACACCTTCAATTTTTCCCTTGTAAGGGTGCCTGGATTTGCTTCTATGGTAATTTCTGTGTCCGCAGAAAAAGAGAAAAGCTTCCTGAGAGTTTCCAGAATCCTCTCCACATCGGAAGCTTCTATAAGCGAGGGAGTCCCGCCGCCTATAAACACAGAGACAACTTCGCGGCCGGCTCTTTCCTCCTGCGGAATTCCTCTGATTTCAGACAAAAGAGCCTCCACATAGGCTTTTTGAGCAGTATCACCGGCCGGCCAGGAGAGAAAGTCGCAGTAGTCACATTTTTTCGCGCAAAAAGGGATGTGGATATACAGTTCTATGGGAACTGTCTTATTATTCTTCACCTGCATCCTCCTGAACTGCTGCTTCTCCGCCTTTTTCTTCAAGGTTCTCTCCCTCTGCGGAAGAGGCAGTTTCTCCTCCGGAGCTCTCTTCCGCCAGATAGCTGTTTACCATAGTAATATTCCCATTAGTAACCACCGCCGCCGGATCCACCTCCTCCGGAGCCGCTGTCGGCGTTGCCTCCGGAGTGATACTGATTTTCAGCACCTGCTCCGATGCCGGGTCTGTCTTCTTTCCGCAGCCGGCCAGCAGTATGCCGGATGCCAGAATCACAGCTGCTGCGCATACATTTCCCATTTTTTTCATGATGGCCGTATCCTCCGTTTCTCAGTTTCTTCCGGGATCCATTTTTTCCGGCTGTAGCAAGATCCGGAAAATCCGGGTTTATACCTTGCCGTATTATTTGTCGTCCAGCTTCAATACGCTCATAAACGCTTTCTGCGGGATCTCCACATTTCCTACCTGCCGCATGCGCTTTTTGCCTTCCTTCTGCTTCTCAAGCAGCTTCTTCTTACGGGTGATATCTCCGCCGTAGCATTTTGCAAGCACATCCTTGCGCATGGCCTTCACCGTTTCCCGGGCTATAATTTTGCTTCCGATGGCTGCCTGAATAGGTATCTCAAACAGCTGGCGCGGAATTTCCTCTTTCAGCTTTTCGCACATCTTTCTGCCCCTCTCATAGGCAGTATCACTGTGAACGATAAAGGAAAGGGCATCCACCTCTTCTCTGTTCACCAGAATGTCCAGCTTCACAAGCTCGCTGCGCTCATAGCCGCACAGCTCGTAATCCAGAGACGCATAGCCTCTGGACCGTGATTTCAGCGCGTCGAAGAAATCATAAATGATCTCGTTGAGAGGCAGACGGTATTTCAGCAGCGCTCTCGTCTCCTCCATATAATCCATTCCCAGATACTGGCCTCTCCTCTCCTGGCACAGTTCCATAATCGCTCCGATATATTCTGTGGTTACCATGATTTCCGCATTTACCATCGGCTCTTCCATATAATCGATCTCCGAAGGATCCGGCAGATTTGTCGGATTGGTAAGATCAATCACTTCGCCGTTGGTCTTATATACTTTATATATAACGCTGGGAGCCGTTGTCACAAGATCCAGATTATATTCTCTTTCCAGACGTTCCTGAATAATCTCCAGGTGCAGAAGCCCAAGAAAGCCGCAGCGGAATCCGAATCCCAGAGCAACTGAGGTTTCCGGCTCATAAAACAGGGAGGCATCGTTTAACTGCAGTTTCTCCAGGGCATCCCGGAGGTCTCCGTATTTCGCGCCGTCCGCCGGATACAGGCCGCAATAGACCATCGGCTGTACCTTTTTATAGCCGGGAAGGGCCTCTGCGCAGGGTCTGTCGGCTTCTGTTACCGTGTCTCCCACATGAGTATCTCTTACGTTTTTAATGCTGGCGGTAAAATAACCAACCATTCCCGCGCTCAGTTCCTCGCAGGGAATAAACCTGCCGGCTCCAAAATACCCGACTTCCACTACATCTGCAGTAAATCCGGTAGCCATCATTTTTACTTTTGTTCCTTTTTTTACACGGCCGTCCATAAGCCTGCAGAAAACAATCACGCCTTTATAAGAATCATAAACAGAGTCAAAAATAAGTGCCTTCAAAGGCGCGTCCGCGTCCCCCTCCGGAGCCGGAATCTTTTTCACGATCTGCTCCAGCACCTCATCGATATTCAAACCTGTTTTCGCAGAAATCTGAGGAGCATCCTGAGCCTCCAGACCGATCACATCCTCAATTTCATTAATAACCCGCTGGGGATCCGCACTGGGGAGATCAATTTTATTAATCACCGGAATCACATCCAGATCATGATCCAGCGCCAGATAAACATTGGCAAGCGTCTGCGCTTCGATTCCCTGTGCCGCGTCCACCACCAGGATCGCTCCGTCACAGGCAGCCAGGCTTCTCGAGACCTCATAGTTGAAATCCACATGTCCCGGTGTATCTATCAGATTAAAAATATATTCTTCTCCATCCTTTGCCTTGTAGACAATACGAACCGCCTGGGATTTGATGGTTATCCCTCTCTCCCTTTCCAGATCCATATTATCCAGTACCTGCGACTGCATTTCTCTCTGGGTAAGCAGTCCTGTCTTTTCTATTATGCGGTCAGCCAGAGTGGACTTCCCGTGATCAATATGTGCGATAATGCAGAAATTACGAATCTTGCTCTGATCTGTCACTTTACGGTTTTCCTCCTCTTTATCTCCATATATGTGTTTTCATCTTATTCGTGCCCCATTATAGCACACCCGCCAAAGGCAAGTCCAGATGCTTTCCCTGTCTGTCAAATTCTTTTTCATTATACAAACATATGTTCCGATTTGCAAGACCTAATCCGCAAAATCTCCCCTCATTTATAAAGGAACCCGCACTTCACCCAAATCAGGCCTGAGGATCCGGGTATCCCTGCCGACTCTCTTTCATGGCAGATTAAGAAGTTCCCGTCAGAACGCGGTTCAAAATGTCCGCAAAAGGCTCCATGGCATTTTTCACCTCCTGCACGGTGTTCGTCTGGGCCCCCGCCTCCAGCAGAATCGCCCGCGGCCTCAGGTGCAGGTTATATCGCAGCGCCGCCAGGTAAATGCCCCTGTAAAATTCCGGATAGTACTGTGCCGCCTGGTATTCCAGCTGAAATGAAAACGCCAGATTCTCCTGTATGTACGGGTTGGGAAGATATTCCACCGGACCGCCGTCCGCAGTATAGCTCAAACCGTTGTAAAACATAATCTGTGCTGTAGGCTTTCCGTTGATTTCTGTAACAAGATGACGGTCTTCCGGAACCCCGTCACGGTGCAGATCAATAATGACTTCAATAGAAGGATTTTCCTCCAGCACAGATTCGATGTAGGGCCGTGCATAATCATAGGCAGCGCTTCTGTCCAGCTGGCCGTTCACAAGGTCAAAAGTCTCCGTAACATGAAGCACCTGGTATCCGTAAGTCTCCGTCAGGATCTGCGCCAAATAGTTTCCGACTCCCACAATCGTGTCCTCTGTCATCCCCGCCCGGGAATCAGAAAACGTTTCCTGAGAGTGGCTGTGATAAATAAGAATCTGGGGGGTATCTGTTTTCTTTTCCAGGGTCAGGTCTTCTCCTAAAAAAGATGCCGCATTTAGCTGCTGCGCGCTTGTGGATGTTTTCGGGTCAACAATGAAAAAATGATTGAGGAGATAGTTATAGTCCGCCAGAGTCTTCGGGGCAAGGTCAATTTCCGGATGCGGGAGCACCTGCGCAGCCGCAGTCTGCGCGGCGGAAGTATCTTCAGACTCCGCCAGGCTCTCCCTGTTTTCCGTCTCCTCCTCAGGCTCCTCTGTTTTTTTGTCATCGTCCCCCGGAATTTCCGTTTCCGCTTCTTCCTTTTTCTCCGCTTCTATTTCATTCTCTTTTGTATTTCCAGCACTTCCCCCTGCCTGTTTCTGCTCTTCCGGCTGTTCTTCTTTTTCCCGGGAATGCCTGTCCCCTGTCTCTGTGCTTTTTTCCGTCTGATCCTGAGCCGAGCTCTGATTTTCCGCCTCCATCATTTCCTCCAGATAGCGGGTATTGTTTTCTACCAGCAGCCGGTAAGTTTCCGGGTCTTCCCGCTGGGGCATGTTTCTGGCTTTTTCTTCCAGAAAGCGGTACAGAGGAAGCTGTCTGTATATGTTTCCGCCAAGATAAAGCCATTCCGGCGTCACAGCCAGAACCGCAAAAAAGCACAGACTTAAAACTACGCAAAACACTTTCTGGAATCTTGTCACAGGATCACCTCTTTCAAAGTATCCTATGACAGGAATCCTATGATTATACTTCGCAGAAGGCCATATTAAGGCCCTCGGATATCGTATAGCTTAAATATTTAACAGTCTCGTCCACATCCTTCGGCGTCACAAACATGCTGTAAAGATTCGGCGAGATCATTTCCTCCAGAAATTCTTTCTGCTCCTGTTCTTCCAGGGCATCCAGCAGATGCGCCATAGAGTCATGGACAATGGTTGCCGCATCCACTACTGTCGGAACGCCGATCCCAATCACTTTGACCTGCAGATTTTCCTCTGTGAGACCGATTCTGTGATTTTCAACTCCGGATCCCGGATGGATTCCTGTATCTGTGATCTGCACCGTCCTGCTCAGTCTTCTTACACTGCGCGCCGCCAGCGCGTCCACCGCAATTACCACGTCCGGCTTTGTTTCTGATACAATTCCCTGGACAATCTCCGATGTCTCCATTCCCGTCTGTGCCATCACTCCCGGAACAATTCCGCTGATCCGGTGCATCGTATCTCTTCCAAGACTTTTCAGTCCGTACTCGCGGATAATATGGCGTGTCATGTGAAGATTCGCCACCACATGAGGTCCAAGAGAGTCTGCTGTGATTGCCTGATTTCCCAGTCCGACCACCAGAATGGATTTCTCATGATCCAGATCAATAATCTGTTTCAGATGGCGGGCAATCTCCGCTGAAATCTCCCGGTGATAATCTTCATCCGCCGCAGAAAGATGAGGCGCTTCTATGGTAATATAATTTCCCTGCGGTCTTCCCATAGCCTTCGCACCGTTTTCTGTAGTGATTTTTACCACAGTTGTCCGGATATCTTTTTCCTCTTCATACTCTTCATGGATTTCCACTCCGCGGATTTCTGTATTTTCCTCCGCAAAGCGCTCTGTTGTCTCCAGGGCCAGGTCTGTCCTGATTCTGCCGTTTCCCAACATAATTTCACCCTCCGGTATTTTATTTTGACTGTATTTTTTGTATTTTTTATGGGAATTATGTATTGACATTCCAGGATATGTATACTAAAATGTATAAGCATGTTCACAGGAGCGCCCGTGTCTGTTTCTGTGACGTACCATTAAATATTCGGGAATGGAGGTGTGCTACATTGGCTAACATCAAATCTGCTAAGAAAAGAATTTTAGTAAACAGAACCAAAGCTGCGAGAAACAAATCTATCCGTTCTGCTGTTAAGACTTCCATCAAGAAGGTAGAAGCTGCAGTTCAGAATAATGATAAGGCTGCTGCACAGGCTGCTCTTACTGATGCTATCGCAACCATCAGCAAGGCTACATCCAAAGGTGTTTATCACAAAAACAACTGTGCGAGAAAAGTTTCCCGTTTGACAAAAGCCGTAAACAGCATCGGCTGATAGAGAACATTTTTAATTATAAGCTTATAATTAAAAAAGACAGTCATAAACCCTCAATGACTGTCTTTTTTGTTTTATCTAAAATATTTTATTCTGCCTTTATTTCTCAATGTTCTGGCTTCCCGTCGACCATACATGCTGCTCTTTTGCCGCAGCCGGTGTATTCTGCACCATCACGCCCACCAGCCTGTGCGGAACATAGGCTTCTTCCAGATAATCCGTCTCCTCCGGCGTCAGTGTAATGTCTACTGCTTTTGCTGCTCCTTCTATATGGTGCATCTTTGTAGCCCCCACAACAGGAGCAGTCACTTTTGTCAGCAGCCATGCCAGAGAGATCTCCGTCATAGATACTCCTCTCTTCTCTGCCAGCTCTGCCACTCTCTCTATAATAACAGCATCCTGTTTGGCAGTAGAGTCATATTTCAGCTTTGCGTAGCTGTCTTCTTCCAGCCGTTTGGAGGTTTCTCCCGGATGCTTCGACAGTCTTCCTCCCGCCAGGGAACTGTACGGGGTCATGGCAATGTTGTCTTCGGCGCAGAGCCTGACCATTTCCCTTTCCTCCTCGCGGAAAATCAGATTATAATGGCTCTGTACAGAGACAAATTTTGCAAAGCCTTCTCTCTCAGCCAGCGCGTTCGCCTTGGCCAGCTGGTAGGCAAAGCAGTTGGAGATTCCGATATACCGGGCTTTCCCAGCCTTCACTATGCGGTTAAGTCCGTCCATAATATCATAAAGGGGCGTTTCATAATCCCACATGTGATAAATATAAAGATCCACGTAATCCATCCCAAGATTTTTCAGGCTGGTATTGATCATGCGTTCAATATGCTGCTGCCCGGTAACTCCGTCCTGTATTTCCGCCTGCGTTCGTGGAAGAAATTTTGTGGCAACCACCACTTTTTCGCGGTCTGCAAAGTCTCTGAGCGCCCGTCCCACGTACTGCTCACTTGTTCCGCTCTGGTATCCGATAGCTGTATCAAAAAAGTTCACTCCCAGTTCCAGACCGCGCCGGATAATTTCTCGGGAATGCTCTTCGTCCAGCGTCCAGCTGTGCTGTCCGTTCTTCGCATCTCCAAATCCCATGCATCCCATGCAGATGCGCGATACATTTAATTCAGAATTTCCTAATTTTGTATACTGCATTTTTATTTCCTCCTTTTTTGTCCAAAAAAGCAGCGCCGGACATTTTTCTGTCCCGACACTGCTTTTCCAGGATCCGGCAATATCATGTACAGGAAAACTTACATTCCTATTCATATAGTATATTATAAGATCCGCGATATATAATGTCTAATGCCTGTTCTTTATTCTTATTCATGCATTTTATGCATGGCACTTCCGCCGATTCCACCAGCCCGCCAGCAGTCCTGTCTTCAGCAGAGCTTGCTGCCGTTTGCCGTAAGCTTAAATTTGCAATCCAGACATTCTGCCGCTCTGCGGCACATAATCATTCTCTTCAGAAAAATTTCAAAATAGTCCATCACTGTACAAATAGAATCGTCCAGTTCCAGCTCCATCTGTATAATTCCCTTTTCCTTATTGATATTCAGCCTGGAGGAGAGAGCCGCATAATTCACCCTGTCATGGATGTCAAAGCTGGCCGGAATTCTGTTCTGAACACGGTTTCTCCGGACATCTGTTTTATCGGCCAGAATCAGGGCTGCGGATACGCTGTCCACTGCAGTTCCTGTAGATTCATCATGATGGCCGATGGCAGTAGTCACCGTCACGATATCCTTCAGCGGCATATCCAGCTCCTTGAGAATCTGGTAGGCCAGAATGGCGCCGCTGTGGGCATGATCGCTCCGGTTGATGCTGTTTCCAATATCATGCATGTATCCGGCAATTCTTGCCAGCTCTATCTTATGTTTCCCATATCCCAGTTCCTTCAGGATTTTCCCGGCAGTATCCGCCACTTTTGCCGCATGCTTCCTGGAATGCTCGGTATAGCCCAGCTCATTGAGAATCCGGTTTCCCTGTTCTATGAGAAGATTGATCTCACTGTTTTCTCTGATCTGTTTAAAATCTGTCTGCATCACAGCCTCCTCACCGCCTCCATGGCAAGGGCAGAACGCTCGCACTCTTCTGCCGCCATGGTAATCTGCCAGCACAGAGGACTTCCCTTCATGTGTTCGGAGGCATAGCTGAGACCGTTGGTCCTCTCATCCAGGAACGGACGGTCAATCTGATTGGGATCCCCAAGAAGAATGATTTTTGTATCCTTTCCTGCCCGGGTAATAATTCCCTTAATCTGATCCGGCGTTGTGTTCTGTGCCTCATCTATGATCAGATATGTCTTTACAATGGAGCGTCCTCTTATAAAATTCAGCGCCTCTGCCTGAATGATTCCTCTGGCAAAAATTTCCTCCAGCTTCCCTTTCAGGAGCTCCTCATCCTGATATCTCTCTTCCTCACTGGAATCAACAAGCTGTTCCAGATTGTCGATGACCGGCCTCATAAGCGGAGATATCTTTTCCTGTTCATCCCCCGGCAAAAAACCAATGTCATCGTCAAACTGGGCATTAGGCCTGCAGACCAGAATGCGCCGGTATTCTCCCGTAGGATGATTCAGCAGCTTCTCCAGCCCTACCGCCAGAGAATAAAAAGTCTTGCTTGTACCTGCCATTCCCTTTACAATCACAAGAGGAGCCTTATCCGCCGGCTGCATCAGGGCTTCCTGAAGGAAATACTGTCCGGCGTTTCTGGGGCTGATCCCATAAGGAGAATGTTTTCTGTACTCCAGCTTCCGTATAATCCCGTTTTCTACCCGTCCAAGCTGCGTTTTCTTTGCCGACTGATCTGCCCGGAGAATCACGAACTGATTTTCTTCCAAAAACGGAACCTGGTTTTCTCCGTCCTCCTTTACAACGTAGACCTGGTCTGCCGGAACTCCCTTTTTCTTAAAATTCTTAAACAGTTCTTCCGGGACATAGACTTCACATCTTCCGGTATACTGACGTTCATGTTCCGATACCTGATCAGTAATAAAATTTTCTGCTTCCAGTCCCAAAATCTGCGCTTTGATTCTCAGCAGAATATCTTTGGTTACAAGAATCACCTGCTCTTCTCTGGACGATGACAGACCGGTGCAGACCTTCAGAATTCTGTTGTCCATGGTATCCACAGAAAGGTCTTCCGGGAGACAGACATCCACAAAATTTTTCTCTATCCGGAGCGTACCTCCGTTTTCCAGCCGCACTCCCTCTGTCAGATCGCCCTTCTGTCTCTGCTGATCCAGGTATCTTATGACTTTCCTGGCGTTGGCGCCGATTTCTCCCTCTGCTTTTTTGAAATGATCCAGTTCTTCCAGAACCACCATAGGAAGGATAACCGCATTATCCTCAAAACTTTCGATGGCGTACGGCGCGTCAAGAAGAACATTTGTGTCAATTACATAAATTTTAACCATACTGCTTCCTTTCTGATCGCTTCAGCAATACCCTCAGTATAAAAGACTTGATTCCTTGTATACTGCGAGTATTTTCATTTTATAATAGTTTCGTCAGAATTATGGAAACATATTGGTTAAATATATGTAAAAATTCAGCAGGGCTCACTGCCCTGCCGCCTTTCTCGCGGAACTGTATTTTACAATCAGCAATTCCACACTGAGTACGTCCTGAAGACGTCCAGTCTTCACAGCCTCCTCCGCTTCCACAAAATCTTCTTCCGCCTGCTCAAGCTCCTTCGTGCTGTAAGCCCGGGCACAGGAAACAATGTTTCCCGCCACAAAACTCGGGACACCCAGACGGGAAGCAATTTCGTTTCGGGATGCCCCCTCGCCGGTCATCTGTTTTGCCAGAAAGAGCTGTCGGTACTGCTTCGAAAGAAGAAACAAAATTCTCATGGGCGGTTCCTTAAGTGTCAGAAGATCATAGTAGAGATCCAGAGCTTTCTTCTGATTTTTCTCCGTCACCGCTCTCACCATCTCGAAAATTTTATTAACTGTTCTTGTGGTGCAGACCGCCTCAATATCTTCGGCGGTCACAACGTCCCGTCCCACAGTGTAAGTGATCAGTTTCTCCAGCTCCATACGGATATTTCCCATATCTGTCCCTGTTTTCGTCAGAAACAGCTCCATATCCCGTGTAGTGATCTTTCTTCCTTCTTTCCCCAGAATTCCCGCGGCCCACCGCATAAGCGTTTTTTCATCCTGTCTGGCAAACTCGGCAATTCTGCCGCAGGCCTTTACCGCCTTGTACATCCGGCTGCGTCTGTCCACCTCTTCCTCCACAAAGATCAGATGCAGATAATCCGGGAGATTCTTCATATAATCAGCCAGTTCCTCACATTTGTTTTTAAAAAATCCGGAATTTTCCACAAGGATGACTCTTCTGGAAGCAAAAAAGGGCATAGTTTCGCAGAGATCGATCATTTCCTTTATCTCAATGCCTTTTCCCTCATATTTTGTGAAATTCATGGTATCTCCATCCGGATTCAGGGCATGCACCAGCTTTTCCTTATACTGCTGCCTGAGATATGCCTCCTCCCCATGCAGAAGATATGCATTTTTAAAATTTTCCGTCCTGATGTCTTCCTGTAAGCCCTTCATCTGAAATGTCCTGTCCTTTCTGAGTTACCGTTCTGTCATATATCCAGCGAATATTCTTTCAGAAGCCTTTTCTGAAGATCCGGATCATTTGTTGACCGCAGAAGCTCCTCCTGGCGGTTGTCCTGCAGAAGTCTCCGGACAAGAAGATTCATTACACTAATTCCTTCTGCTTTTCCTGTATTCCTTCCATCCCTTATCATCTCATCTATAGCCTTGCACATATCATATCCCCCTCCCTGTACTCTGATCTGAGTTTTTAACTGTTTCAGCTCTCCGGTATGAGACATTACCCCGATAAAATCATAGGCATCCTCCGGCATTGCTGAGAATATATCTCTGTTCCTGTCTATAAAATTCTTTAACTGTGATTTATCCTGTGCGTATTTCAGAAAGCCAAACACCTGTCTGAGATCACTGTGAAACCATTCCAGATTTTCCCAGGAACGTATTTCCAGCAGATTTACCGGATAATCCGCAGCCAGGCGGCACAGGGGATCATCCATTCCCCTTTCCGAATTCCGGATAAAAATTCCGCACTGCCCTTAAGGTCTGCTGCTTCTCTGTGAATTCTCTGCCGTTTCTTCCACTGCTCATAATAACCGATGGCATCTGCGTTCATCACTCTTACAGGCATGGCATAATGAATATCCGTCTGATTCTGCAGGGCAATCAGCACCGCATGGCATTTCCTCTGTACCTTTCTCATCAGATCAAGAATATTGACATCTGCCCGAAGAACCGTACCGGACCGCCTGGTTCTGGAAATTACGGAATCCAGTTCCTGAACATCCTGCGGACGTATCACCTCCTGCCCATGATAAATATATCCGTTCAGAATATCCGCAAACCGCTCCTTTACTTTAAACTAATCAATAGAGACCACATTCTGTTCCTGCATCTGCACCTTCCCTTCCGGGCAAAGACGCATAAGACTCATACAGGAACTATCTGTATTTTTATTATAAAAAAAGTTCCCTGTAAAATCAACGCATTTCTCTGTCCTGCTGTATTATGAATAAACATAGAAAATTACAACCAAATGGTCAGAATCACGGATAGATCTTCCATTCATTTTTTTAATCCGGAAGCAGAGGCGGAAGAAATCCTTCCGCCCTGATGCTCTCTCCGTCTGTATACACAGTCACCGCGCCGCTCTTCATGGTATAGGCAACTTCCGCCCCACTTTCTTCCAGCCGGCTGACGGTTTCCGGTGAAGGGTGTCCGTAGGTATTGGAATCGGAACAGGAAATCACCGCAAACTCCGGGCGCACCGCGTCCAGGAATTCCCTGCCGGTAGAATAACGGGAACCGTGATGCGCCACCTTCAGAAAATCCACATCTGAAAATACTCCTGTTTTCAGGAGCTTCTGTTCCGTTTCTTCCCCGATATCCCCGGTAAACAGACCGCGGAAATTTCCGTATCGCAATTCCATCACCAGTCCCTCCTCATTTACATCCGCACCGGACGCATCTGCTTCCGGTGCCAGGAAGCGCATCTCTGCTTCCCCGAAATGAAGGCTGTCTCCCTGCTTTGCCAGTACAATGGGAATTCCCCCGTTTTCTGCCGTTTCCGTCAGCCCCTTATAAAGCTCCGCACCGGAATCTTCCGGGGAAGCCCCTCTCTGTTTCCTCTCTTCCGGATACATATTTGTTCTCTCCGCTCCCCAATCCGGCAGAATCAGGCTTCCCGCCTTCACCGATGTCAGTCCTTTGCTCATAAGTTCCAGCAGTTCCTGAATTCCGCTGATATGATCTACATCCGTATGGGAAATCAGGACCCCTTCCAGATATGTAATTCCTCTGCTCTTCAGATAGGGTAGAAGCTGATACTGTCCTGTGTTTTTCTGACTGCTGCTTCCGCAGTCCATGAGAAAGGCGCCTCCTCCGGGCATCTCCAGAACCATTCCGTCTCCCTGTCCCACATCCAGGCAGGTGATCCGCAGCTCTCTTCTGTCGTGAAAAGACAGAACAAGAATTCCGGCGATTACAGCTGCTGTGAAAACAAACACCGCCTTTCTCCGCCCCGCCCTTTCCGGAGCCAGTTTCCTTCTCTTTCCTGTAATCCTCACAGTAGCCGCCATTCCCAGAATCAGGCAGGCATAATAAACCATGCACTGCCAGATTTCCGGCATTCCTCCCGTCCAGGTGCAAAATGGCAGTTTCCCCGCCAGAGCACAGCCTTTTTCATAGAAATACAGGAGGATTCTTCCCGGAACCGCCGCAATCACTGCAGTTTTTATGCTGAACAGTCCGAAAAGGCTGCTGCACAGCCCGCTAATCAGCACACCTCCCACTGTAGGAAGCACCAACAGGTTCAGAAGAATTCCCGCCACCGAAACTTCCCCAAAAAACACCAGCATTACAGGAAGAGTCGCAAGCTGAACAGAAAAAGAGGACAAAAAACTTTTATATAGTTCCTTTTTCGCCCCCATAATTTCAGTTATATAAGGGGATATAGTTCCTAATCCCGCCACAGCACCAAAAGACAGCAGAAAACTGCTGCTGTACAGGTAAGCCGGAGAGTCCAGCAGAAGCAATATGGCTGACAGGGACAGCGCCGTAAGCAGATCATAACTTCTCCCGATGATTTTTGCTCCCACAGAGAGCAGAAACATACAGACTGCCCGCATTGCCGAAACGCTTCCTCCGGTCAGCATTCCATACTGGAGCATCACCGTTAAGGCCAGCATGCCGGCGCCTGTATTTCCCAGCCCCATTCTCTTTAAAAGATTGAAAAGCCCCATTCCCAGAAGGCTGATGTGAAGCCCTGAAATGGCCAGAATGTGAATGACTCCTCCAATCTGATAGCGCAGCTTCAGCTCACTGTCCAGACTGCCTTTTTCCCCCAGAAGCATGGCCTGAAACACCGGAGCGTCTTCTCCTGCTGCTTTTTCAAGAATTCGGCAGAACCGGTTCTTCAGTTCGTACAGCCGCTGCCCGTAGCCGGAAAAAGTACTGCTTTTGTTTTTTATCGAGGCATTTTTCAGGAAATAGTAAATATTCTGGCAGGCATAGTACTGCTGTGAGTCAAATTCTCCCGGATTTCTCGGTCCCTCCACTCTCTCCAGCGTGCCTGAGGCACATACCGTTGTCCCAACCGGCAGTTCTTCTTTTGTTTTCATAAACATTCTTATATTTTCAATGGGAAATTTCTCTGACTGATTTATCAGATAGACTTGTTTCAGATAGACAGAAAAGGAAAATTCCGTATCCTGACAGGACTGCACCTCCCCGCAGACTACAGCCTTCGGATGCTCCCCGATCCACGTCTGCAGAGACTCCGGCAGCGGATTTCCCCGTATCAGGGGAAATCCCGCCGTATCCAGAAGACTCATAAGAAGCATTAAAGTCAGGCATACGAGACACACCGGGCGTCTTCTCATATACTTTCCTTTCTAAATTTTGACTGCTTGAATTTTGATTCTTTATTCATTTTCTATGGACCGGATAATTTTATTCCGGCCGGCGGCGGCTACTCCGCCTTTGTCTCTGTCAATTCCTCATTTTTTTCATAAAAGGAATACAGCGGCATGCTGTTCTTAAAGTTTCCTTCCAGGCTTCCCTCAATCGAAATCTGGACTCTGTCCGCCTCGCAGGAATCCACGATAGAATTGACAATAGAGTAAATCTGGACGTTTTCCGCCACATCCAGTGAATCCTCCTGAAACGCACGGTTCATATTGATATAGCAGATCCGGTCTGCCGTAATCGCGCTTATGGGAAGTGAATCTTCCGAAATTGTCCGGTAATGCCCCTCTTCCGAAGGTCCCTTTGCAAGCTGTGCCAGAACTACCATCTCTTTCGGCATTGTTCTCCGGTAATAGACTCTTCGCTCCTCCGAAAGGAGTTTCTCTCCGCTTTCATCTGTAAAATAAAGAGTAAAAGTGTCATAGCGGTAGGCGTCCGTGTCTTTTCCGGAAAATTCCACAAAAGTATCCTCCGTCATCTCCCCCACAGCCTGATTCCGGGAATCTGTAAGATCCTGGCCTTCTATTGTAAACCGTATCGTCTCTATATCCGGTATCTGCAGGAACATTTCTACAATCCCCGCTCTGGTCAGTACTTCTCTTGCGCGGCTCATTTCCTGATATCCGCTGTTAAAATCAATAACCAGATGCTTTTCCTGCAAATCATAAGAATTCACAGAGACCGCTTCCGGCAGCAGAGCAATCCCATCCTCCGGCGCTTCTCTGCTGCTCAGCCGCTGCATCAGATCCTTAAGCATAAAATCGGCAGTTTCTTCCTGAGGCTCATAGGCCTCTTTTTTCAGGGAAGTCTCCCCTGTATTCATATAATAAAAACTATAATTTTCCTGCTCGCTCTGGGGTTCTTCCCTCTCCTCAATGCTGCATCCTCCCAGGAAAACGCAGGCAAAAACCGCCAGAAGAAGCATCCAAAAACTTTTCTTCATCCGGCACCTCCTACGGAATATATGACAGCGGGATACGAACAGAAAACGTCGTTCCCTCGCCTTCTCTGCTGAATACCTTGATCACACCGTGATGCATGGCAATGGTACTTTTTGTAATTGCCAGGCCCAGGCCGGTTCCGCCGATCTCTCTGGAATGGGATTTATCCACCCGATAAAATCTTTCAAAAATCCGGTCCAGAGATTCTTCCGGAATGCCCATTCCGGAATCCGCCACGGTAACGTAGAAGTACTTGTGATCCGCATCCAGGGAAACTCTTACCCAGCCGTCATCCACATTATATTTGATGCCGTTTTCCACCAGATTGCTGATAGCTGACGTAAACTTGATCTCATCCACATCCGCCTCAACCGGGCGGAAGCTGTCAAGAATCAGGTCTATATTTCTTTTATCCGCAATCGGACGGAGACGTTTCAAAATATCCTCCAGCAGCTGGTTGATATCCATATGCTGGATTTTCAGATCCGCCGTCTTCCGGTCCATTTTTACCAGAGCAAGGAGATCTGTAATAATTCTGTTCTCCCTGTCGATCTCTGCGGTAATGTCGCGCATGAATTCCTGATACAGCTCCTCCGGAACTCCTGTCTGTCCTACCAGAGAGTCTGCAAGAACCTTCATGGATGTCATGGGAGTTTTCAGCTCATGGGAAACGTTGGATACAAACTCGGATCTTGACTCGTCCAGGGTTTTCATTCTTGCCAGCATTTTATTAAAAGCGTCTGTGATCAATTTCGTCTCCGTATAGTCCGGAACAGAAATCTCATCATTCTGGTAACCGTCCGTCAAATCTTCAATGGCTTTCGTCACGCGGGAAAGGGGCTTTACAAGCACGGTAGACAGAATATAGGCAAGAAAGACAGAAAGCACTACGATAATACTCAGAATAATCACGCCCCTCTGCTCCAGCTCCGTCATTGTAGCCGAAACCTCGCTGAGAGAAAGTGTCACCAGCATTGCTCCCTGTATCTGCGGAACATCGGCACTTTTTACCGGCACAGCCAACTCAAGCATCTGTCCTTTCCGCTGATAATTTGTCGCTTCCCCGTTTTTGAAACACCGTATAATCTTGGAAGAAATCAGGGTTCTCCCCTCATCCACGTGGTAAGTATCCTTGACGATTTTAAAATCTCTGTCTACTATGAGGATTCTGCCTCCGTAGTTATTAGACAATAACTCCAGCTTGCTGTTAATAGATTCGGAGCTGGAGTCATTGAGATAATTTTCTTTAATAATCTGGTTGCAGAGAATGCTGCACTGCGTACGGATTGCGCTTACCCGGACAGCAATTCCCTGTTCTCTGTAATTGTTGATCACTGCCTGCGTGGCGATCACACTGGGTACGATTCCCAGAATCACCAGAATGATCAGTATGCGGAATCGCAGGCTTTTAAAAAACCTTCCTGGAGTTTTCATAAACTATGCCTGGAAATAATACCCAACACCCCATTTGGTGTGTACGTATTTCGGCTCACTGGGATTTGCCTCAATTTTTTCACGGAGACGGCGGATATGTACGTCCACAGTTCTTACATCACCGGGATATTCATAGCCCCACACAATATTCAGCAGATTCTCGCGGCTGTATACTTTGTTCGGATTAAATACCAAAAGCTCCAGAACATCAAATTCTTTTGCGGTAAGATTAATCTCTTTCCCGCCAATAAATACGCGCCGGCTTTCGCAGTCCAGCTTCAGATCCCCGGCTTCTATTGTCTTTGCCTTTTCCTTTTCCTCGTTGTCTGTACGCGCCCGGCGCATGATCGCCTTAATGCGGGCCTTGACTTCCAGGATATTGAAAGGCTTCGTAATATAATCATCTGCGCCGTATTCCAGGCCAAGAATCTTATCCATATCCTCGCCCTTGGCAGTAAGCATTACAATGGGAACGTTGGAAAATTCCCGTATCTGCTGGCAGACCTCCAGTCCGTCCATCTTTGGAAGCATCAGATCAAGAAGAATGATATCGTAATGATTTTCTTTCGCCTTCTCCACTGCTTCCTCTCCGTCATAGGCACAGTCCACTTCCATTCCGTCCTGTTCCAGATTAAAACGGATCCCTTTCACAATCAGTTTTTCATCATCCACCACTAATACTTTCCTGCTCATTCATTATCTCCTATTCTACTGCAATCTTATCCTTTATGTTAGAAAAGGTGCTCTCCTTGATCCCGGGCACGTTCATAATCTCCTCAATGCTGGAAAATCCGCCGTGTTCTTCCCGGTACGCCAGAATCGCCTCCGCCTTTGCTTCTCCGATACCGCTGAGCGTCTGCAGCGCCGCGGCATCTGCCGTATTCAAATTTATTTTTTCCGGTTCCCGGCTCTCTCCCGGAATGCCGGAAGCCAGCGTATCCTTCCCGGCTGTTCCCCCAGCCGCCATTTCTTCCGCTTCTTCCTTTGTGGGCACGTATATCTGCTGCCCGTCGCTGAGAGGCTGCGCCTGATTAATATAGGTTCCGGCAGCTTCCGGAAGAAAGCCCCCGGCCATCTCAATAGCCTGGAACACTCTGCTGTCCGGCGGCATGCCGTACACCCCGGGATGCATCACTGCGCCGCAGACATCCACAAAAATATTCACTGCCTCTGTTCTTTCTTTCTCCGGAGGGGAATCTTCTTGTACTGTTCCTGTATCCGTTTCTTCCTGTTCCGGCGAAGCTCCGTCTTTCTCCGTCTGCTCATCCGCCAGAAAGATTTCCGCTTTCTGCGCGCGTGAACAGCCCGTCATGCTCAGAACCACCGTAAAAAAGAGCAGGCATACCGCCGCGGCCCTGTTATTTCCTGAAATATTTCTGATAATGGTTCACTCCTTTTCCATAAATTTTATGGCAGAGCTCCCCTGTTTTTCTTTGCTTGACCATTTCCTATTTTAACGAATTCCCCTTACATTTACAATAGGCAACTATTATTTTTGCCATTTAAAAATTACAATTCCAATAATAGCAACCGCCATTCCAACCAGCTTTCTCCACTCAAAAGGCTGTCTGTCCGTTCCGAACATTCCAAACAGTTCAATCACATAAGCCACAATCAGCTGAGAAACAACAATCAGCATAGCCGCTCTGGCCGGGCCCAGAGCTCCCATACTCTGAATGACTGTGATAGTAATAAAAGCTCCGATAACCCCTCCCAGCAGTGTGTATTTATTTTCCACCTGCCAGAGAGCGGAAACGCTCCCCCGTCCTGTAAAAATCCACGCCAGAACGCAGACTGCAAAAGCGGAAAGCTGCACCCAGCCGGTAGATACCCACAGACTGCTCTGCTTTGTCACTTCTGTGTTGAACACTCCCTGAATACTCATCAGAGCCCCTGAAATCAGCGCCGCAAAAAATCCCCACATAACCGTTCCCTCCATGCCTGAAAATATGCAAAGAAAGAGGCTGGTATTTTACACCCGCCTCTTAAAATACTTGCTATTAACATATGCAGAAAGTTCTGATTTTATACGCCGTATTCTTCCCGGAGATTTTCTTTCCTTTCACTTTTTCTTCCCGGTGTCGCTGACTCCGGCGCTGCAGTGGCAGTGACCGCCGCAGCCGCTGCAGCTTCCGCCGCATTGAATCGATTTTCCATTTTTTTTGTCCCGGATCATGCTTCGGACGATCAGTCCTACAATCGCCACCAGGATCACAAGTACGATCACTGTTCCCATACTGAAACGCCTCCTGATATAATTATTTTGCAACGCTTCTGACATTTACATTCAGCGTCTGGCTTTCTTTATATGGTCTGAAGAGGAGATAAATGAATCCGATCACCAGTAAAAACGCTATAATTGTAAATATTCCGAAGCTGCCGCCTGTAATCAGTGTGCCAATCTGGTAGATGCACAGAGAAACCACATAAGCCAGAAGGCACTGATATCCAATTGCAAATAAAAACCACTTTGTGTTATTCATCTCACGCTTAATCGCACCCATTGCCGCGAAACACGGAGCACACAGAAGATTAAATACAAGGAAGGAATATGCCGCAATGGTAGTCATGCTGCCTGCAAGCTGTCCCCAGATCTCTGCTCCGTCCTCTGCGACCTCTGCAAATCCAAAGAGAATACCAAAAGTACCTACTACATTTTCCTTGGCAATCAGGCCCGTAACTGCTGCAACCGCCATCTTCCAGTCGCCCCAGCCAAGAGGTGCAAAAATTGGAGCAATTACGCTTCCGATTCGTGCCAGAATACTGTCGTTAAGCTGTTCTGCTTCCAGCATTCCAAAGGAACCGTCCACCCAGCCGAAGCTCATCAGGAACCACAGAAGGATGGTGGAAAGCAGAATGATGGTACCTGCTTTTTTGATAAAGGACCATCCGCGCTCCCACATACTTCTCAGTACGCTGCCGACTGTGGGAAGATGATAGGCGGGAAGTTCCATAACAAAGGGCGCCGGATCTCCGGCAAACATTTTTGTTTTTTTCAGAATAATACCGGAGCATACAATTGCTGCAATGCCCACAAAATATGCACTGGGAGCCACCCAGGATGCACCGTCAAACAACGCGCCTGCGATCAGAGCAATGATCGGAAGCTTCGCTCCGCATGGAATAAACGTTGTTGTCATAATAGTCATCTTACGGTCGCGGTCATTTTCAATGGTTCTGGAAGCCATAACTCCCGGAACGCCGCAGCCGGTGCCGATAAGCATCGGAATGAAGGACTTTCCGGAAAGGCCGAATTTACGGAAAATACGGTCCATGATAAAGGCAACACGGGCCATATAGCCGCATCCTTCCAGGAATGCCAGAAAAATAAACAGTACAAGCATCTGGGGAACAAAACCAAGAACTGCGCCCACACCTGCCACAATACCATCGAGGATCAGGCCCTGAAGCCATCCCGCGCAGTGAATGCTTACCAGAAAGCTCTCAATTGCCGGAGGAATAATCTCTCCAAACAGAACGTCATTTGTCCAGTCCGTCACAAAAGCACCTACCGTCGTAACTGAAACATAATATACAATCCACATGACTACAGCAAAAATCGGCAGAGCCAGGATACGATTTGTCACGATGCGGTCAATTTTATCAGAAACCGTCATTTTTTCACCGGTGTGTCTCTTTTTGCAGCACTGTCCGATAATTGAAGAAATATAATTATACCTCTCATTTGTAATGATGCTCTCCGTATCATCGTCCATTTCTTTTTCTATCTTCGCAATTTCCGCAGAAACATCCGGCACACTGGAAAGCTGCTGTGCAATCTTATCATCTTTTTCCAGAAGTTTAATGGAAAAGAAACGCTTCTGCTCAGCCGGAACAGAACCGCCGAGTTTATTTTCAATGGACTCCAGAACCTCTTCCACTTTCGGGTCAAAGTTATGTACCGGAGGGTTTACCTTATGTGTCTTAGCCAGCTGTACCGCCATATCTGCGGCCCGTTTCACGCCGTCCCCCTTCAGGGCGGAAATTTCCACTACCGCACAGCCAAGTTTTTTGGCAAGCTTGTCGGTCATGATCTGATCCCCGTTTTTTCTCACAAGATCCATCATATTGACCGCCATAACCACCGGAATTCCAAGCTCCATCAGCTGTGTGCTGAGGTAAAGATTTCTTTCCAGGTTTGTTCCGTCTATAATGTTCAGTATCGCATCCGGTTTCTCATTGATCAGATAATTTCTCGCCACTACTTCTTCCAGTGTATAGGGTGACAGGGAATAAATACCCGGAAGGTCCGCGATTACAACCTCCTTATTGCCTTTCAGCCTTCCTTCCTTTTTCTCCACAGTTACTCCCGGCCAGTTTCCAACAAACTGATTAGCGCCTGTCAGAGCGTTAAACAGTGTCGTTTTTCCGCTGTTGGGATTGCCAGCCAACGCAATTGTAATTGCCATTTCTCTTTCCTCCTTTATTCTACAGCGATCATCTCGGCATCTGCTTTTCTTACAGACAGCTCATATCCTCTTACAGTAACTTCCACCGGATCGCCCAGCGGAGCCACCTTCCTCACATAGACACTGACTCCTTTCGTAATCCCCATGTCCATGATCCTTCTCTTTACAGGCCCTTCCCCGTTCAGCTTAACCACTTTCACCGTCTGTCCCACCGGAACATCTTTTAATGTCTTCATTGAATCTCCTCCCTTCAGTCCACCATGACTTTGTTTGCCATATCCCTGCCAATCGCTACTCTTGAATCCTTCACGTTGACGATCAGGTTTCCTCCGGCAGTAGAAACAACCGTTATCTCTGCTCCGGTTACAAAGCCAAGAGACTCCAGAAAACGTCTGGTATCCTCTTTTCCTCCGACTCTTCCGATGATACACGGTTCTCCATTTTTTACCATCGATAATGGCAGCATAGTTTCACTTCTTTCTCTGTTAGTTTCAAGAAACTTTCTTGTCAGTGTTAGTATACGCGAACTAACTTTGTTTGTCAATACTCACTTATAAACATTCAATAAAAAAACCTGGCATTACGCCAGGCTCTTTTCCAGTATTTCCGTCATAAGGTCAATATGTTCTTTTGTAATAATAAGGGGCGGTACCAGACGGAGCACGTCGCTTCCTGCCGAAATCACGAGAAGCCCGTTTTCCAGGGCCCTGGAAACTACAGTTCCAACCGGGACTCCGGTAATGACCAGTCCCTGCATGAAGCCTTTTCCACGTCTTGCGGCTACATTCTCATATTTATCCACAAGGCTGTCCAGTTTTTCCTCCAGATAGGGGGCAAGTTCCTTCACATGCTCCAGAATATGATCCTCCTCAAAAATGTCAAATACTTTGCTCACTGCTGCGCAGACAAAAGGATTGCCTCCATAAGTGGTTCCATGATCCCCCGGTGCAAGTGACGCTTCCGCCGCTTTCTCCCCGAGCACAAAAGCGCCTACCGGGACGCCGCTGCCCAGGGCTTTGGCGCAGGTCATAATATCCGGCTTTACCCCATAGGACTGCCATGCAAAATAAGTTCCTGTCCGGCCCATTCCGCACTGAATCTCATCGAAAATCAGAAGAATGTCTTTTTCTGTACAGATTTCCCTTAATCCCTCCAGGAAATTCTGCTCAGCCGGATAAATTCCGCCTTCTCCCTGGACCACCTCTGTGAGAATTGCGCATGTTTTCTCTGTAATCTGGGCCTTCACACTGTCCAGATCGTTGAAATCCGCAAATTTCACACCGCCGATCAAAGGTTCAAAAGGCTCCCGGTAATGTGCGTTTCCAGTAACAGAAAGAGCGCCCATGCTTCTTCCATGGAAAGAATGATTCATGGCAATGATCTCGTACTTTTCGTGTCCTTTTTTCGCATATGCGTATTTTCTCGCTGCCTTCAGCGCGCCTTCAATAGCTTCCGTTCCGCTGTTCGTAAAAAATGCCTTGCTCATGCCGCTGGCTTTTATCAGTTTTTGTCCTGCTTCGCTCATCGGTTCATTGTAATATAAATTGGAAATGTGCGTCAGCTTATCAATCTGGGCCTTCAGGGCTTCATCATAGCCAGGATAATGATAGCCCAGCGCATTTACCGCAATACCCGCCGCAAAGTCCAGATATTTTTTTCCTTCCGTGTCATAAAGCCAGCAGCCGTCTCCATGGTCAAAAACCACCGGAAAACGGTTGTAAGTGTGAAGGATGCTCTCCTCCGCCTGCTGCATCTGTTCATTCATGCTCATGATAATATTTCTCGCCGTCCTCTCTTAAAATCGCTGTTCCGATTCCTTTATTTGTAAAGATTTCCAACAAAAGGCTGTGAGGAATCCTTCCGTCCAGAATATGTACCCGGTTCACGCCCTGCTCGATCGCTTCAATGCAGTTCTTCAGCTTAGGAATCATTCCTCCGCCTACATAGCCCTCAGAAATCAGTTCTTCCGCCTCATGAACATGAAGTTCAGAAATCAGGGTGTCCGGATCGTTCTGATCCTTGTATACGCCTTCGATGTCAGACAGAAAAGCCAGCTTTTCCGCATGCACCGCTTCCGCTATGGCGCAGGCCGCATCGTCTGCATTAATGTTATAAGAATCAAAATTTTCATCAAACCCTATAGGGAAAACAATGGGAAGAAAGTCTTTTTCAAGCAGGTCATGGAGAATCTGGGGATCCACTTCTTTAATTTCTCCCACATAGCCGATGTCTTCGCCATTGGACAGTTTTTTTGTGCATTTCAGAAGGCCGCCGTCCTTCCCGCTGATTCCCACAGCCTTAACGCCCAGAGATTCCACAAGAGTCACCAGCTCTTTATTTACCTTTGCGAGAACCATCTCCGCAATTTCCATGGTGTCCTTGTCCGTTACCCGAAGTCCGTTGACGAACCGCGGTTCCATTCCCACCTTATTCACCCAGCGGCTGATCTCCTTTCCGCCTCCGTGAACAATAATCGGTTTAAATCCCACCAGCTTTAAAAGTACTGCGTCCTTGATGACATTCGCTTTCAGCTCCTCATCCAGCATAGCGCTTCCGCCGTATTTAATCACCACTATTTTTCTGTTGAACCGCTGAATATAGGGAAGGGCTTCAATGAGAACCTCCGCCTTATCCAGATACTTCTGCTTTACCATCTTTCTCTCTCCTTTTGTCCATTCCTTATGGCATCCTTTTTCTCAGGAACGATAATCCGCGTTAATTTTCACATAATCATAGGTGAGATCACAGCCCCAGGCCGTGGCATCGTATTCTCCCATTTTCACATCCGCAATGGCTGTTACTTCGTTTTCAGAAAGAATCTTTGCCGCTTCCTCCTCGCTGTATCCTGTCGATACACCGTTTTCGATAATCTTGATCTTTCCGGCCCTGCTCTCAAAATAGAGATCCACCTTTTCCGGATCAAACTGCGCGCCGGAATATCCCATTGCGCAGAGAATTCTTCCCCAGTTTGCATCATGTCCGTAAATCGCCGCTTTTGTCAGAGAGGAAGATACCACAGATTTGCTTAAAGTCACCGCCTGTTCTTTGCTCTCCGCTCCGATGATTTTCACCTCAAACAAAGCGGTTGCGCCTTCTCCGTCTCCTGCAATTTTCTTTGCCAGTGTCGTATTTACATAATTCAAAGCTCTGCAGAAAATTTCATAGTCTTCATTTTTTTCTGCAATCTGCGGATTTTCCGCCAAACCGTTGGCAAGAAGAAGCACGGTATCATTTGTGGAGGTATCACCGTCCACAGACACCATATTGTAAGTGTCTCTGACATCCTGCCCCAGGGCCTCCTGAAGCAGCTCTCCGGTAATATTCACATCGGTTGTGACAAAGCTCAGCATAGTGCACATATTGGGATGAATCATACCGGATCCCTTGCACATGCCCCCTACTGTCACTGTTTTTCCCCCGATTTCCACCTGGACCGCCGCTTCTTTTTCCACTGTATCGGTAGTCATAATCGCCTTTGCCGCCAGGCTGCCTGCCTCAAGGCTGCCGTCAAGCTCCGAAGCCATCTTTTTTACTCCCGTCTGCAGTTTTTCAATCGGAAGCTGCATTCCGATCACACCGGTGGAAGCCACCAGGACACTGTCCTCCGGCACCTTCAGCGCCTCTGCTGCCGCTTTGGCAGTTTCTCTGCAGCAGCGGTAGCCCTCTTCTCCTGTGCAGGCATTGGCAATCCCGCTGTTGCATACAATCACCTGCGCCCCCGGATGATGATATACAATCTCCTGGTCCCATTTCACAGGGGCGGCCTTCACTACATTTGTCGTAAAAGTTCCTGCCGCCGCACAGGGCTTCCCGCTGTAAATCATCGCCATATCCGTTCTTCCCTGATATTTGATTCCTGCCGCCGCTGACGCCGCCCGGAATCCTTTTGCAGCTGTCACACCGCCTTCTATCACTTTCATATTCTTTGTCCTCGTTCCTATATATTATATACAATACTCCTGCAGCTGCTCCTGAGCGGACGCAACCTGCAGTTCTGCCAAAATCAGGAAGTTTCTTCCCTCCTGGCGCAGGTTTTCACCCTCACGGCACCATGGGGATCTGTCTCAGTCCCTCAGCCTCGTCAAAGCCAAACATCAGGTTCATGTTCTGCACAGCCTGCCCTGCGGCGCCCTTTACAAGATTGTCCATAGCGCCCATCATCACAATTCTCTTTGTTCTCGGGTCGATCTTAAAATTCACATCCACATAATTGCTGCCTTCCACCCACTTTGTCTGGGGGCATACGTCTCTGTCAAGGACGCGCACAAACTGTTCATTCTCATAATATTTATCGTAAGCCGCTTTTACTTCTTCATAGGAAACTTCCTTTTTTAAAGACGCATAAGCCGTAATCAGGATCCCTCTGTTCATCGGAATCAGATGAGGTGTAAAATTAATCAGCACCTCCTGCCCGCAGGCATAGCCCAGCTGATCCTCTATCTCCGGCGTATGGCGGTGGTTTGTTACACCATACGCCTTAATATTCTCATTCACCTCGCAGAAAAGATTGTCTGTTTTCGCTCCTCGCCCTGCCCCGGAAGTTCCCGACTTGGCGTCAATGATAATTGTGGAAGGATCAATCAGGCCCTCCCTGAGAAGCGGGTAAATAGAAAGAGTGGAACAGGTGGGATAGCATCCGGGGTTGGCAATCAGCCGCGCCTTTTTGATATCCTCCCGGTTGATCTCGCAGAGACCATAGACCGCCTCCTCAATATACTGAGGAGCCTTATGTTCGATTCCATACCATTTTTCGTATTTTTTTACATCCTTAATGCGGAAATCCGCACTCAGGTCAATTACTTTTGCTTTTGAAAGAATCCCTTCATTAATTAAAGATGCACAGAAGCCCTGAGGCGTTGCTGTAAAAATCACATCGGCCTCCTCTGCCAATGCTTCCATATTATCGTCCATACATTTTGCATCTACCAGGCGGAAAAAATTCTGGTAGATTCCCGCGTATGATTTATCTATATAGCTCCTGGAACCATACCAGGCAATTTCCACATCCTTATGTCCCAGAAGCAGTCTGACAATTTCATTGCCGGCGTATCCTGTGGCACCGATGATTCCCGCTTTTATCATAATCTGTTCTCCTCCTCGTACCTTTTTCGTCTTCTCCAGTGCCAGTATCAGAACTGAACTGTATTCCGGTTCCCGGACACTGCCGCTGCGATGTTACGATTATACATCTCTTTTGCATAATATGCAATACAAATTTTTTTCCTCTTTTTTGAGATTCTATTGGAAAATATGCATTTTTATACGTTGTTTCTTTGTTTAAATGTATTTTTATGCAAAAATAATTCTATACTTTTTTCAAATGCCCTATTGCATATTTATAAAAAATATTGTATATTATCCCTTGTCAATAGATTATATAAGAAATTCAAGAAATCAACCCGCTGCTTCTGTCCGGTACAAAGTAAGCGGAAATTTATTTCAGGAGGATACAAATATGAAAGAAAAAGTTGTTTTAGCATACTCCGGCGGTCTGGACACTACCGCTCTGATCCCGTGGCTGAAAGAAACCTTTAACTACGATGTGGTCTGCTGCTGCGTCAACTGCGGCCAGGGAAATGAACTGGATGGTCTGGATGAGAGAGCCAAGATGTCCGGCGCTTCCAAATTATATATTGAAGATATTGTAGACGAGTTCTGTGATGAATATATTATGCCCTGCGTGGAAGCCGGCGCTGTATACGAACATCAGTATCTTCTCGGAACATCCATGGCCCGCCCCGCCATTGCAAAAAAACTGGTTGAAATTGCCCGCAAGGAAAATGCCGTTGCCATCTGCCACGGCGCTACCGGAAAAGGAAACGACCAGATTCGTTTTGAACTTGGAATCAAGGCCCTGGCTCCTGACATTAAAATCATCGCACCGTGGCGTATGACTGACGTATGGACCATGCAGTCCCGCGAGGACGAAATTGCATACTGTCAGGCCCACGGCATTAACCTGCCCTTCGATGCCCGTCACAGCTACAGCCGTGACCGCAATTTATGGCACATCAGCCATGAAGGTCTGGAGCTCGAAGATCCTTCCCAGGCTCCCAACTACGATGATATGCTGGTTCTCAGCGTCACACCGCAGAAAGCCCCGGATAAAGAGACGGAAATTACAATGACTTTCGAGGCCGGCATTCCCAAAACACTGAACGGAAAAGCTATGAAAGTTTCTGAAATCATCACCGAGCTGAACCGTCTGGGCGGAGAAAATGGAATCGGCATTGTAGATATTGTAGAAAACCGTGTTGTGGGAATGAAATCCCGCGGCGTTTACGAAACTCCCGGCGGAACCATTCTGATGGCTGCCCACGAGCAGCTTGAGGAGCTGATTCTCGACCGTGATACTATGGAGACAAAGAAAAAACTTGGCAGCCAGTTCGCCCAGGTAGTATATGAGGGCAAATGGTTCACTCCTCTGCGCGAAGCTCTGCAGGCATTTGTGGAATCCACCCAGAAGTACGTCACCGGAGAAGTAAAATTAAAGCTTTACAAAGGCAACATCATTAAGGCCGGGACAACCTCTCCCTACAGCCTGTACAATGAATCTCTGGCTTCCTTTACCACAGGGGATATGTACGACCATCATGATGCCGACGGCTTCATCACCCTCTTCGGTCTTCCTCTGAAGGTGCGCGCCATGAAGCTGCAGGAAGTGGAGAAAAACAGCAGCAGCAAATAAAAAACGATTTCAGCAAAAGGAGCCCGGAATTAAACCCGGACTCCTTTTTTCTTCAGACTTTTGTACATCCACTCCCGGAACAGCGCATAAAGAACTGACACAAGAGGAATAAAAATCAGCATTCCCACAACGCCCATAAGACTTCCGCCGACCGTAACCGCCACAAGCACCCACACAGAGGGAAGTCCTACGGAGCCGCCCACCACATGGGGATAAATCAGGTTTCCTTCAATCTGCTGCAGCACCAGGAACAGGATCAGAAACAGCAGAGCTTTCATGGGACTCACCAGAAGAATCAAAAGCGCGCTTATCACACAGCCGATAAAGGCTCCAAAAATCGGGATCAGCGCAGTAAAGGCAATCAGTACGCCCACCAGCATGGCGTAAGGGAATTTAAAGATTGTCATTGTTACAAAAAACATGCTTCCCAGAATAACAGCCTCAATGCACTGGCCTGTCACAAACCGCGAAAAAGTATTGTTGGCCAGGGTGCACACATGAAGAAAATAATCCACTGCATTCCGGGGAAACAATGCAAAGAGGGCTTTTTTTGCCTGCACCATCAGCTTCTCCTTCTGCACCAGGATATAGCAGGCAAATACAAAACCGATACTTACATTAGCAGCAGTATTGACAATTCCCATCGTGACAGTAACTGTGGACGACAGAATATTATTTACCCCGTTCCGCAGCACCTGAAGGATGGAATCCACCATCTTCTGAGGCTGCAGATCCAGAGAATTCGCCCACTCTACAATCGCGGAATTCTGCTGGAATGTACTGTCAATCCATCTCTGAAGATTCTGAATTCCTGTCTCAATTCCCTTTCCCAGCCCCATGGCGGTTCTTCCAAGCTCCGGAATGACTACGAATCCTACGATCATGATGATCAGAGCAACGAGGAGGATGGAAAGAATAAGGCTCAGCGGACGCGCCAGCTTCTCTGCTGTCTTACTTTTTTGGGCTTTTCCCTTTCCAAAAAGATTCCTCTCTATAAAACTCATCGGCACATTCAGTACAAAGGCAATGCCGCCGCCCAGAATAAAAGGAAACACAAGACCAATTGCAGATGCAAGAACATCCAGCACAACGTTTATGTTCTGCAGCCCCACATACAGCAGAACAGTAAACAGGATCAGCAGCATAATGTTTTTCATATTCTTTTTGTCCAATTCCGTCAGACACCTCCTGATTGCAATGGGACACACTTCGTGTCCGCTTCTCTTTGTTAATATCAGACATTCTATCATGAAAGCCGGCTTTTCGCCAGTATATTTCCTGTTTTTTCCTGTACTTCCGTCAAGTCTTTTGCGCATTTGTTTTTTCACGAAAACGGGTTCTCTGGCTGTTATTATTCCCCTCAGCAAACAAATCAGACATATTTGGAACCGATTGACAGATAAAAGCAGGCTCCCTATAATAAACTTACGGAATACCGTGAAAATAAAAATACTACCAGGAATGAAGGTGAACTGTATGAAAAACAACTCAACCTTTGCCCTGAGGGGCAGTATCTGCTACAGTCTTGACGCAGAAACTCTTGCCGCAGAGGAACATGCCTATGTGGTCTGCGAAAACGGCGTCTGCGCCGGCGTTTTTCAGGAACTTCCCTCCCGTTTTCAGGGAATCCCCTGCACGGATACCGGAAGCTCCATAATCATTCCGGGGCTTACGGATCTGCATCTCCACGCACCCCAGTACAGCCTCCGCGGCACAAAAATGGATCTTGAGCTCCTGGACTGGCTGAATGCCGTTGCTTTTCCCGAAGAAACAAAGTACTCTGATCTGACCTATGCCGAACAGGCTTACCGCATTTTTACGGAAGATCTGAAGAAAAGCCCCACCACCAGAGCCTGCATCTTCGGTACGCTTCACGTAAAGGCGACAGAACTTCTTATGGATCTTACGGAAGAGACAGGGATCAAAGCATATATAGGAAAAGTAAACATGGACCGGAACGGCCCGGCAGAGCTGCAGGAGGCGGATGCGCAGGCCTCTTCTCAGGCAACCGTTCAGTGGCTTACAGATATTTCCGGAAAATATGAAAATGTAAAGCCGATTCTGACTCCCCGTTTCATCCCGTCCTGTTCAGATGAACTGATGGGTGAGCTTTCCGATATCCAGAAGAAATATCGTCTTCCGGTTCAGTCCCACCTGTCCGAAAATCCCGGAGAAACCCTCTGGGTGCAGGAACTTTGTCCCGATTCATCTTTCTACGGGGATGCCTATGACCGTTTCGGACTTTTTGGCGGAGACAGCTGCCCCACGATTATGGCGCACTGCGTTTATTCTTCTGACCGGGAAATCGCTCTTATGAAAAAACGGGGCGTGTATGTGGCGCACTGTCCTCAGTCCAATATGAATCTATCTTCCGGCATCGCTCCTGCAAGAAAATTTCTCGATCAGGGACTTCACACAGGACTTGGCACAGATATCGCCGGCGGCCATACGCTCTCCATGTTCAGGGCCATCGCGGATGCGGTCCAGGTTTCCAAGCTTCACTGGCGTCTGATGGAGGAATCCCAAAAAGCCCTGACATTTGCCGAAGCCTTTTATATGGCTACCATCGGCGGCGGCAGCTTTTTCGGCAAAGCCGGCAGCTTTCTGCCAGGGTACGAGTTTGACGCACTGATTCTGGATGACAGTCTGTTCCCTCACCCCCAGCCTTTGTCTGTACCGGAGCGCCTGGAAAGACTGACTTATCTTGGGGGCGACCAGTGCGTAACCGGAAAGTATGTCTCCGGAAGAAAAATCTTCTGAAAAATACCGACAGCTTTTTTACCTCTTCACGATATACTTCTTGTATCCTGAAAAATACAACTTTCCTCAAAATATCGGTCATTTTCGCTTTTATCCATTACTCTGATGCAGTATAATAGGATAGTTGGAACCGGAGATAATTCCGGTTCCAACAGCGATAAACCAACATATGGACGAAGGGGAAAGAAAGATATGGAAAAATCACAGATCAAACTGAAAAATTCTCTGCTTCTGCTTCTCACAGCGACCATCTGGGGCGTAGCCTTTGTGGCCCAGAGCGTCAGTATGGACTATGTGGGAAGTTTCACATTTAATGCAGTCCGAAATCTGATCGGAGCGGTTGTACTGCTTCCGGTCATCTGGTTTCTGAACAGAAACAAAAGTGAAAAGCCGATGCCCGCTCATCTGAAACGCGAGAGCCGCCGCACACTGATCACCGGAGGCGTTGCCTGCGGAGTTCTTCTCTGCCTGGCAAGCAACTTCCAGCAGATGGGCATCAAATATACTACGGTGGGAAAAGCGGGCTTTATCACTGCCTGTTATATTGTCATTGTTCCGGTTATCGGCCTGTTTCTGAAAAAATCCTGCGGCCCCTTTATCTGGGCTGCCGTTGTTCTGGCGCTGATCGGGCTGTATCTTCTCTGTATTCAGGATGGGCTTTCCATCGGAAAGGGCGATCTTCTTGTACTGATCTGTTCCCTGCTGTTCTCTCTGCACATTCTGGTGATTGACCATTTTTCACCGCTGACAGACGGAGTAAAAATGTCCTGTATCCAGTTTCTGGTCTGCGGCATACTTTCCGGCATTCCGGCTCTGCTTTTTGAAAATCCGAATTTGTCCGGAATTCTGGATGCCTGGGTTCCGATTCTTTATGCCGGCGTCATGTCCTGCGGAGTAGCCTATACACTGCAGATCGTCGGTCAGAAGGGAATGAATCCGACCGTCGCTTCCCTTATACTCAGTCTGGAGTCCTGCATCTCCGTAATTGCCGGATGGCTGATTCTTGGACAGCGTATGAGTTCCAGGGAGCTGATCGGATGCATCATTATGTTCTGTGCCATTATTCTTGCACAGCTTCCTCAGAAAAAAGCCCCCGGGTACGAGCCGCAGAGCGAAGGATAATTCAGCCGCTGTTTTCAAAAAGCGCTGCGCCGCGGGCACTGCTCACTGCGGCCGAAAAGAAGAGCCCCTGCTCCGCCAACGGCGGAACAGAGGCTCTTTCTTACAAAAGATTACTCTATCTCTCCCTTTTCCCTGAGATGCTGCTTAATCTTCTCAAAACTTTCAGGGCTGATGTCGTGCTCCATCTTGCAGGCATCCGCTCTGGCAATTTCCGGCGGAACTCCCAGTGCCTCCAGCATTTTTGTGAGAACTGTATGGCGTTCATAAATTCTATTGGCGATTTCAAATCCCTTTTCCAAAAGTGTCACCGTACCATACCGGTCCATAGCGATATAGCCGTCTTCTCTCAGAAGCTTCATCGCATGACTGACACTGGGCTTGGAGACCCCGAGTCTTGCGGCAATATCCACAGAGCGTACCCCGCCGCCCTTCTGGGACAAAACAAGGATCGATTCCAGATAATCCTCTGCCGATTCTCTAATCTGCATAACAATACCTCCCATTTTTCCTATTTTATCACGGAATTATATTTTTTCAACTTGCCAGAAACATCCGTTCTCCTACTTGTCATCCCCGGTAAGACGAAGTGTATCCCTGATCTCCTCTGCATCCATGTCCAAGATAATCGCCAGCTCATTGATGCTGAAAGCACTCTCTCCGTCTTCCTCATCGTCCGAAAGCTCACGGACGGCCTTTTCCAGTTTTTCCACTCTGGCCACCAGACTGTCGTCCGCGAATTTCTGCTGTTGGTGTTCCTGACAGACTGCATCCAGGCCTCGTCTTACCTGATCCAGCAGCCACTTTCCGTCTCTGGTCTGATTTCCTGTGTTATTCAGCACCTGCAGAAGGCATAGATTTGCCTCCTGTATCAGATCCGGCAGAAAAATCTCTTCCACTTTCATCTCCGCAGCCAGCTCTGCCGCCGCTTTCATATACTGCGCAGCCAGCTGCCCGGCTGCTTCTCTGTCTCCATTGGCAGCCTGCCGGAAAAGGGCTTCCTCATCAACCTCCCCGATATCCGGCAAATTCTGCAGATAATTCTTTAAATATTCCTTTTCTTCCCCGGTAAGCGGAACCCGTTTTCTTTCTTCTCTTTTTTCTTCTCCTGCCCCGATTTCCGCGCCTTCTATAGCAATTCCCTGGGACGCCAGAAATTTAAGCACGCCGGCAAGCTGCGTCTTATCCAGCCCGGCGTCTCCAAAAGTTTCCCTGATCTGTTCCGCCGTAAGACTATTGCCCCGGCGCCGGGCCAGAGACTGTATTTCTTTCAATTTTTCCTGAAATTCCTGGACATTCATTCTGTCTGCTCCTTTCTCTGACATCCACAGACAGACTTTTTATTGTCCATGGAAAATACAAATCAATTCCAAGCATCAAATATGTATCCTTATTGTATCATGAGTTTCGCTACTTTCCAAACAAAACAGCTTCCCCAAAATGCATTTTCTTCTTTCATTTTCTCTCTGCAGATAAAACAGCACAGTGAAAGACCCGATAGGGGAGCTATCGGGTCTTTCGAGGGGAGTATAAATAATTAAATAAGGGGTTATGTAAAAAAAATTTTTGAAGGGTAAATTCTTTTTACAGATTTGATTATAATATAAACCAGAGAAAAAAGCAATAAGATTTTTTCCATTTCCAGGCATTATGACAAAAAATCAAACAGGCTCATCTGTACCCCTGTTTCTGCATTTTTCTCTCTTCCTGCTCTTTCCCGTTTCACTGATTTTTCGTCCAGTTCTGCCAGAAAAGGCGAGGGATCTTTTGTATAAGTAATAATCAGTTCTTCCTTCGCCCTGGTCATTCCCACATAGAACAGGCGGCGTTCTTCCTCCATATCCGAAGGATATTTTCCGTTTTCCAGCGGAAGTTCCCCTTTTCCCGCTCCGTAGAGAATAACCGCCGGAAACTCAAGTCCTTTAGAGCCATGAAGAGTCATCAGCTGCACCGCATCCGCGGATAGGGTTCTTCCATTGCATCGTTTCAGATCCCCCTCTTCTCCCAGAAGGAGCTCTTCAAGAAATTCCGGCATCTTTTTATATAAAACGGCCATTCCGATAAGATTCTTCAGATTTTCATCTTCTGCTTGATTTAAATCCCCTGCCCACTCATCCAGAAGTTTTTTCGGCGCTGTTTTTTCCCATTTCGGGCCAAACTTTTCCGCCTCCTGCATGTAGATGCCGCGGGCAATTTCCGGATCCAGCGAACCCCAGAGCATTTTTAAAGCCTCCGCTCTGCAGGCTTCATCCTCCGGATGTATCAGGGACAGGAAAAAGCGGATGGTTCCGCGAACCAGCGGCGTCTCCAGAAAGTCCTCTCTTCCGTTTACTACATAGGGAATTCCTTCCTGGCTCAGCGTTTTTTCCAGCAGCCGCGCCTGATAATGTGTCCTGTAAAGAACAGCAATATCTCTGAAGCTTCTAGTTTTTCCTCCCTCCCTTTCCCGTGTCTGGCCCTCAACATCCAGCATATCGATTCCTCCGATCAGCCTAGTGATCTCCTTTGCGGCAAAAACAGCCTCTCCCATTTTAGAGGAAGCCTCCACAATTCTCACCGGAATTCCTTCCCCCAGATGAGAATGGAGCGTTCTCTGATACCCTCCGTTATGGCAGATCACACTTAAAGCCTCCTGGAGAACTTTTCCCGTGCTTCTGTAATTCTCTGTAAGCGTAATTACCTTCATATCCGGAAAATCTCCCTTCATACGGGAAAAGCATCCGGCATCAGCGCCCCTGAATCCATAGATGGACTGATCCGGATCTCCGATTGCAAACAATTCTCTGCCATTCCTGTTCCAGGCTGCCACCAGCCTGTACTGAAGCGGACTGATATCCTGAAATTCATCCACCAGGACATAACGGAATCTTTTTTTCAGCTCCTCAGGAAGAGGTTCCTCATTTTCAAAAAGAGACAAGGTTTCCAGCAGAAGATCGTCAAAATCATATCTTCCCGAACCGCGCATAAGCTGCCGGTATGCCTTCAGCGCTTCATCCGGGATTTCACATTCAGTGTCTCCGTCTCCTGTTTTCCAGACAGATACTGCCTGAAGGAATTTTCCCGAAGAAACAGAAAGGCCGTATTCCCGGCAGACAGCTTCGGCCCACTCTCTCTTATCCGCTTCCTGGGCAATATAGACTGTTCTTCCCGTTTTTTCCAGAATCTCCATACAGATTGCATGAAAGGTTCCAATATGCAGCCTTGAAATATTCCGGCCGCCTCCCAGCACAGCCGCCAGTCTCTCTTTCATCTCTTTTGCGGCAAGATTTGTAAAAGTGACGGCCGTAATCTCCGAAGCCTTCACTTTTCTCGTCTCCAGAAGGTAACGGATGCGGGCGGTGAGCGTTTTCGTTTTTCCTGTGCCCGGGCCTGCGATAACGGCTACGGCACGGTCAAAAGCTTCCGCCGCCTGGCGCTGCTTTTCGTTCAGCTCCTCCTGCACAGTATTTTCTGCATTTCCGCCGTCTTCTCCGGCTTCTTTTCTGATTCTGTCCTGAGACTGCCGGTTCTCCTTAACAGAATTCTCCGCTCCGGCGGATTCTGCTCTGTTTTTTTCTGCCTTATTCTGCAGAGTTTCCTCCGGACAGCCTTTTCCGGTTACAGTATCTTCTGCGATACCCATCTCCTGAAAAAAGCTCATCTGTCCCCAAGGATTGGCAATCTCGTCGGGGTCAAAAAGACGGATCGTTCCATATTCCCCGTCAAATCCGGGATTTCTCTTCACTTCTCCCGCGCGCAGACGGCGGATTCCCTCTGCCGTCATATACCCGAAAGCTCTGCGGATATCCTCCTCCGGCACTTTCCGGAGAATTTCAAATTCAGAACCCAGACGGTCAAGCATGGCTTCATATTGTTCCTGCACTTTTTTGCTGGACGCCGACTTTCCCACAGAAGCCGCGATCACCTCAGGGAGAGGTACAAGGCTCTCAAAGGGTCTTCCATTTTTTCCCCTTATTCCCTCCGGTCTGTCTGCCAGCTGCACAATCCTGTGATCCACGCCAATGGTCAGCTTTCTTCCGCACACAGGACATTTCCCCTGATATTGTTCTGCCTGGGCCGGGCTGAGGCAGATGTGGCATTTCCGGTGCCCGTCATAATGGTATTTTCCCTCCTCCGGAAAAAATTCAATGGTCCCTTCCAGCCCTTCTCCCTGCTGTACAGCCTTTGAAACTCCCTCATAAGACAGATCGATGTCAAAAAGATTGGCCTCTCTTCCCAGTTTAGACGGAGAATGTGCGTCCGAATTGGAAATCAGATGGAAACGATCCAGAGCGGACCATCTCCAGTTCATGGGCGGATCTGAGGATAACCCTGTTTCCACAGCATGAATATACGGGGTCAGATCCTCAAAGCACTCCTCTGCCGTATCAAATCCGGAAAAAGCTCCGAACAGAGAAAAATGGGGTGTCCAGATATGCGCCGGAATCAGAATTCCTTCCGGACAGATATCCAGCATAATCTCAAGAAGCTCCCGGCAGTCCAGGCCCAGAATCGGTCTTCCGTCGGAATGTATATTTCCAATGGTTTCCAGTTTTTTAGACAGTCTTTCCGCCTCTTCCAGTCCCGGCAGCAGAATTACATTGTGCACCTTGCGGGTTTTTCCGTTCTTTTTATAAATAGAACTGATTTCTCCGGAAACAATAAAACGCGGAGCATCCCTGCAGAACCGCCGGGACTCATCCAGAACGTATTCCTCCTTCAGACGGTAAAGGCCGTCCTCCGCCGGCGCAAGTTTTTCTGTAAGCTCCTCTCTCCACGCCGGATGCGTAAAATCGCCGGTCCCCACAATGGAAATTCCTTTTTTTCTCGCCCACAAATCCAGATGTTCCGGCGTTCCCTCCCTGCTTGTTGCCCGTGAGTACCGTGAATGGATATGCAGATCCGCTATATATTTCATTTTATCACCTGTTTTTTTATTTTTTTCATCTGTTTCAAAAAACAGAAATTCAAAGCCATCTCAGCAGCACAGACCGAATTTCCTTTATTATATCATAATTCAAAATTTCACAAAAGATGAATAAAGCCGCTCCTTTTTGGAATAATAGAAAGCGTAATGAACAACTTGCTGAAGCGTCCCAATGACAAACAGATTCTTCAGCAGATAAATTACACTAGGAGGAATATTCAAATGGCAAAAAATTATGAAACTGACGTAAAAACTGTCAATCACAGCGCGGACAAAGCTTCCGAAAAAAACGCAATGGATTCTCAGAACTGCGGCAAAAACAGCTCTAAAAACAGTTCTAAGAACAGCTACAATTCCAAAAACAGCTCCAAGAGCAAAGCTTCCGGCTCTTACAATCAGGAGCAGGACAGTCCTTCTGACAGATACTAAAGCCAGACCAAAACAAAGCTTCTCCCTTCTTCTTATATGATAAAACAGACAGGCTCCGCTTATGCGGGGTCTTTCTGTCTTTTTTCCGGTTCGCATAAAAAATACCGTGTATCCACTCTGCCGGACATACATATGATAAAGAAAAAAGGATGATTTTTCGTATGTTTCCCATAGAAACAATTTCCGCAAAAATGCTGGATTATTATGTCGGGCGTTCCGATACCATGATCATAGATGTCCGTGACAAAACCGCCTATCAAAAAAGCCATATCCGCGGCGCTGTCAGCTTCCCCTACGCTTCTTTAAGCGGAGAAGAGACTTTTCCCACGGACAAAACTCTGATTTTTTACTGCGACAGAGGCGGAGCCAGTATGGCGGCCGCCAGACTGTTTGTCCGCAGGGGCTACCGTACACGGTCGGTCATCGGCGGTTTTGAGGCATATCGGGGAAGAAATCTTGTAATTTCCTCATAACCGTGTTAATGTAAAAGGGATTCTTTATCATGAAATTCTGCGCTTAGCCGGCGCAAAGGAGGAAACCGATGAAATACATGTTTGCATCAGATATCCATGGGTCCGCATATTACTGCCGCAAAATGCTGGATGCATACAAAGAGGAGCAGGCAGACCGCCTGGTGCTGCTGGGCGATCTGCTTTACCACGGACCGCGGAATGATCTCCCAAAAGAATATGCCCCCAAAGAAGTCATTTCCCTGCTGAACGGTCTGAAATCTGAAATCTACGCAGTCAGAGGCAACTGCGAGGCCGAGGTGGACCAGATGGTGCTTGATTTTCCTGTCATGGCAGATTACTGCATCCTTGTCATTGACGGACGCACCTTTTACGCCACCCACGGACACATATATAATCAGGACAACCTGCCGCCTGTCAAAAAAGGAGATATCCTGATTCACGGCCATACTCACGTACTGAAAGCTGAGCAGAAAGAGGACTGCATTCTCTTGAATCCCGGTTCTGTTTCTATTCCTAAGGAAGGCAACCCGCCTACCTATGCAGTACTGGCAGACAGCGTGTTCACTATAAAAGACTTCAGCGGAAATACAGTCCGGGAAATGAGGCTGCCATGACTCCAATGGAATTAATTGCTCCCTGCCATTTCGGTATGGAAGCAGTGCTGAAACGCGAAATTCTTGATTTGGGTTATGAGATCAGCAAGGTTGAGGACGGCAAAGTAACTTTTCTTTCTGACCCGGACGGCATCGCTCTTTCCAATGTTTTTCTTCGCACTCCGGAACGCATTCTCCTGAAAACCGGTGAATTTAAAGCCGTTACTTTTGACGAGCTTTTTGAAAAAACAAAGGCTCTTCCCTGGGAAAACTATATTCCAAAAGACGGAAAATTCTGGGTGGCAAAAGCCAATTCGGTAAAAAGTGCCCTGTTCAGCCCGTCGGACATCCAGTCTATTATGAAAAAAGCCATTGTAGAGCGTCTGAAAAGCGTTTATGGAATTTCCTGGTTTCCGGAGGACGGAGCCAGCTTCCCTATCCGGGTGGCTTTTATGAAGGATGTGGCTACCATAGGAATCGACACCTCCGGCGTCTCCCTCCACAAAAGAGGCTACCGGCAGATGACTGTAAAAGCGCCTATCACCGAAACCCTCGCCTCCGCCCTGATCATGCTGACTCCCTGGAATAAAGACCGGATACTGGTGGATCCTTTCTGCGGAAGCGGGACTTTTCCTATTGAGGCGGCCATGATCGCTGCGGATATGGCTCCCGGCATGAACCGTTCTTTTCTTGCGGAGGACTGGAAGCATCTCGTCCCGCGGAAATGCTGGTACGATGCCGCTGAAGAAGCAAACGACAGAATAAGCCTGAACATTGAGACCGATATCCAGGGTTATGACATTGATCCCGAGGCTCTGAAAGCCGCAAGATTCAACGCCAGAGCCGCCGGGGTGGACAAACTGATCCATTTTCAGCAGAGAGCAGTGAAAGAGCTTCATCACCCGAAGCCATACGGCTTTCTGATCACCAACCCGCCCTACGGAGAAAGGCTGGAAGAAAAAGCCTCCCTGCCGCAGCTTTACCGGGAAATCGGCGAAAGTTTCCGAAGGCTGGACAAGTGGTCCATGTACCTGATCACATCCTACGACCGTGCAGAAAACGACATTGGACGAAAAGCAGATAAAAACCGAAAAATATACAACGGAATGTTAAAAACTTACTATTACCAATTTCTGGGGCCCAAGCCTCCAAGGAGGAAATGATAAATTATGAAAAAAGTAATTTTTGCCACCGGCAATGAAGGAAAAATGAAAGAAATACGGGAAATCCTGGGAGATCTGGATATTGAGCTGCTTTCTCTAAAAGACGCAGGCATTCATGCCGATATTGTGGAAGACGGAAAAACCTTTGAGGAAAATGCACAGATTAAAGCCAGGGCTGTCTGCAGTCTCACCGGAGAGATTGTTCTGGCCGATGACTCCGGGCTGGAAATTGATTACCTGAATAAAGAACCGGGAATTTATTCTGCCCGCTATATGGGCGAGGACACTTCCTACCGGATCAAAAATGCCAATCTCATCGAAAGGCTGAACGGCGTTCCCGACGAGAAGCGAACCGCCCGATTTGTCTGCGCAATTGCAGCCGCTTTCCCTGACGGAACCATGAAAACCGTCCGGGCCACTATGGAGGGACGCATCGGTTATGAAGAAAAAGGCGAAAACGGCTTCGGATATGATCCCATCTTCTATCTTCCGGAATACGGCTGCACCTCCGCAGAACTGTCTATGGAAGAAAAGAATAAAATCAGCCACCGAGGGAAGGCTCTTAAGGCTATCAAGGACGAGCTGAGATGAAAATTCTTGTAGTAAGCGATACCCATGGCCGCGACAACGGTCTTGAAAAGGCCGTGGAAAGGGAACGTCCCTTTGACATGCTGATACACTGCGGAGATGTTGAGGGCAGGGAGGACTACATAGAGGCACTGGCAGAGTGTCCCTGCTGTATTGTTTCAGGCAATAATGATTTCTTCTCCGACCTTCCAAGAGAAGATGTTGTTTCCATTGCCGGGCATAACTTCCTGGTCACCCACGGACATTACTACGGCGTGTCCATGGAACTGGCCGGAATCGAAGATGAAGCCCGTTCCCGTAATCTGGACGGCGTATTTTTCGGCCATACCCACCGTCCTGTTCTTAAAATGAAAAAAGGCTTCCTTCTCCTGAATCCCGGGAGCCTTTCATACCCCAGACAGCAGGGCCGCAAGCCCAGCTATGCTGTTCTTTGGACAGACAGGCAAAACAGGATCACAGGGGAGATCCGGTATCTGTAAAAAGAAAATAATCCTGTGCAAATCCCTTGCGGTCCACCGCAGGGGATTTGTACATCTGACTTGTTTCTATATTATACTTCTGTTTTTTCTGCGGGAAACCACAGAATCATTTCATATATATTCCCGCCTGTCTTTACCTCTGCCCGTCCTTTCATCTTTTCCATCATAGCGCTGATATTTTTCACGCCCAAACCTGTTCCACTGACACAGGAATCCGTCACAGCAATTCCATTTTTCACACAAACGCCTACCTGTCCCGGGGTATAAAGGAGACAGATCTCCACCCGGATCCGCACAGGTTTCCACACCATTTCTTCCGTATCGGTCAAGAATCCTTCACATTCCAGAAGAGCGCAGAGCTCTGACAGATAATCGCCCAGTACGCTGCTTATATCTTCCGCCGGCTCCGGTTCCATCTCACTGCTGGCGTTCACGAGAAAGTATTCAAACATCTGATCCGATAAAGAGCGTATCTGAACCACCTTATCCAGTGCCTTATCAATATACCCGCCGCCGTTCTTTTCCTGTCTTTTCAGAATTTCCAGGTAGGCCATCAGTCCCGTCAGCGGCGTCCTGAGATCATGGGACATCCCCAGTACAAGCTTTTCCTGAGCCAGCCGCATTTCCTTCTCTTTTTCTTCTTTCTGGATCAAAGTACAGCGCATAATATCCAGCCCTGCGGCAAGCTGAGCCAGTTCGTCTTTTCCCCGCAGAGATACCTGGCGGTCAAGATTCCCCTGGCTTATGGTTTCTACCTGCTTTTCCAACTCCTGGATGTACCGGACGTCTTCTTTCAGACCCGAGACAAAAATGCCAAGGCAAACAACAAATCCCAGAAGCACAGAGCCCAGCAAAAGAATATCATAATATTTCTCCGCAAATCCTTCATCCAGGTATACCTGCGCTGTCCCGTCGGAAAACGTTACTGTATACAGATTTTTCCATTTCCGTTCATATAAATTTCCGGCTCCCCGCCTTACCTCTCCGTCATAGGAAAGATCGAACAGAAGATAACATGCTTTTTATGTAATCTTCCTGTATTTTTCATTTTCGGAATCTTCCTGTCGTTATCTGGTTTTGCCGATTTTTCCGGCGGAATATCTTCCACAGTGCAAGGAGCCCTATTGCTGAAAATCCAACGATAGACGGCAATGCAGCAGTCAGTCCCACTGAGCTTCTGCTGCCTGTAATCATCCAGTTCTGGCTGTGCAGTGTATATGTACACAGCGCCGGAAAATTCTGCTCTACATCAATATGAAGAATCTGGCTTTCTCCTGACAGAATATTATACAGAGCGTGTATCACCGCCGAAGACCAGATACTTCCGGTTTCCAGTGTTACCAGTCCAAGAGCTGTTCCCGCTATAAAAACGGAAATACAGATCGTTATAATTTCCCGTCCGCTGTTCATATCCGCATTTACGAGATGCAGCAGCATAAACAGTAACGCAGAAACAGACAGGGCTATTTTTGTCCCTAAGGTCTTTTTCAGACTTCCCAGTATCATTCCGCGAAAAATAATTTCCTCGGTCACTGCCGCGCGCAATCCCATCGAAAGCAGAGACACACATACCGCATAGGCGGCTTCTGATGCAGGAAGCCGCTCCACACGTAATTCTCCCTCAACAAAGAACAAATAAAACAGACTGACCGACACTGGCATCACGATTGCAGCGGCGCACCACAGCTTCCCGCACACTGGTTTTCCTATATAAAATTTCTGCGCAGGGGTTTTCAAAACATAAACTGTATACAGCCGGACCAGAAAGACCACACTAAACACAGATATAAAAACAGAAAATATTTCCGCTGCGATTGCGGACTGATTCGGCTCTCCATTTTCTCTTAACGTTCACTTTTCTTATAAGATCAGCCTATATTTTACACAGATTTAACCGGAAGCAGATAGTCGTTTCATGTTGCCTGCTATATAATCCAAAATGGGAAATTGTATTTTAACAGCAGAAACAGTGCACACACTTTTGCTCTTTCAAGGCCGCTTCCTTTTTGCGCTTTTGAAACGGGACAAATGGTATAGTAAATAGGAGTGTAATAATTATGAAACAAATTATTGTTTATGGTAGTCAGTATGGAAGTACACATCGATATGCGGAAAAGCTGTCCGAACAAACCGGTATTCCCGCAGTCGGCTACAAAGACGCACCAAGTCTTTCCGACATGAAGACCATTATCTATCTGGGCAGCCTGTATGCCGGCGGCGTTCTGGGTCTTGCGAAAACCCTGCGGAACTTTTCTCTTCAGGATGGACAAAAACTGCTCCTCGTTACCGTAGGGCTGGCCGACCCCAACGAGCCGGAAAATCAGCACAATATCTGCACTTCTCTACAAAAACAGCTTCCTGCAGGGCTGTTTGGCCGGGCAAAGATTTTTCATCTTCGGGGCGGGATCGATTATCAAAAGCTCTCTTTCGGGCACCGAACAATGATGAAACTGCTATACCAATCCCTGCGAAAAACGCCGATTGAAAAACAAACGGCGGAAAACCGGGCGCTCATAGAAACCTATGGCAGGAAGGTGGATTTCACAGACTTCCGTGCGTTGGAACCGATTGTTCGGGAAATACAGGAGGAAACAATATGAACAGCTTTGCCAAAAATATCTTGAAAATTTTTCTGGTCGGACTTGTTGTCACCATCGTCCGCATCATCGGTCAACTTTCTATCCCGGCAGGTGAGCAGACAGTCCTGGAACCCAGCATTTTTGCACAAAACGGCACCATGCCGCTGGCTTTTACTGTCTAAGCGAAAATCGAATTCTGCAGGCGCTTATCCTTGGCGGCCTGCTGTTTGGCGTGGATCTGATCCTCTTCAACTTCTTTATGCCGCTGGTTTTTGACGCCGCTATCCCCGACCTGATCCTCCGCACCTTCATTGATATCCTGGCAGTAACGGTAGGATGTTTGGCATTTTCAAATCAACGAAATGTAAATCCAGCAGAACAGGAGTAAGGGCAATGCAGAAAAAAAGAAGTATTCGATTTGGAAAATGGCTGCTGACTCTGCTGGTTTGCCCCGGCGTTTGCCTGATTTCGGGATCTGTACTTGCTCTCACAAAGGATGCTCAGGATCTTTTAACTGTTCGGCTGCTAAGAACGCCGTTTTTGGCATTGATGGTTGTTGTTGCTTTTTCTTTTATCCCACTCCTGATGTATTGGATGAACTGCTCCGGCACCTCTTTCGTGCAGCGGGTTTATCTCGCACAAAACCAGCTGCGCTATTCCGGTTACAGCGGAAGCATGGAGGAACGGGTGGAATTTACCTTTACGCTGCTTCAGTTGGAGCGCTGTCGTGTCGGGAAAAGGGCTATCCACATCCGTGGGCAATTTATGAAAGAAACTAAAGACGTTTATGGAACCCATAAGAGGGGGCCTCTTACTAAAACATTATGGCTGCCCCGTACTTTCCAGGCAGAGCAGGAGCAAGTTTTGTTACTGTTTCTGCGCGATAAGGCATCACAGGTTCAGGAGCCCCTGATTGTCCGGAAAAAGCTCTGAACTTTCGAGAAAGTCCGGTTTTGTGCAAAATCCGGAAATGATGCCGTATTAAAAAATGTATATCGGCATGTTTTGGAAGACAAGACTGAACAGATGAATCAGATTGCAAACGGATATTTTGAAAGATTATGCAACACGAAATGCAACACAAAAGAAAAGAACGCCATAAAATAGGCGTTCTCAGGATGCGGACAACAGGACTGCATTCACATTATAACAGAGAGCGTAAAATTTTCTGTGTCTATGGGAAAAATTCTTCTTTGATAAGAAACAGATATGTATAATTGTCTTGTCGGAACTTCTGCTTTTTGGCTGTCGAATTACTTATCTGTTTATAGTATTACCCATTT